>JBOEHD010000119.1:8388-26147 GCA_050633745.1 Acidimicrobiales bacterium | reverse complement strand
TGTCCACCGTCGTCGGCCACCTCTTCGGCTACGAAGCAGCCTTGGCAATCGACGCATCGGCTCGTCCGCTTCGCGAAGCCCGGGGAGCGATCGAAACCTACGTCGGTCAAACCACCGACAATTGGTTTGAGCGGTACGGCCGCGACGTCGCCCCGTTCGCCGGGCAGTTCTTCGACAGCCTGCGAGCTGGGTCGTACAACGGCCACCTCGAGGCATCGACGGCCACCAAGGTCTCGGCTCTGCTGCGGTTCGCAACCGGAGCGGTTCCTATCGAGTTCTATCAACAGGAGTTTGGCAAGGTCGGCACCCCCGGTGTCGTCGTCGAAGACTTGGCTTTGGCCCTGACTTCAGCCATCGAGGAACTGACCCGCCCGGTCGATGCCATCAAGCATCAGGCCAAGACGGTCACCGTTGGCATCAGTCGGGCAGACGAGAGCTTGCTGCAGGCCGCTCTCATCCAGGAAGTGCTGGCGACCGGTTGCCCTCGGGATCGCCTCAGCTACCGCTCGCTGCGCACGCTGGCCGCGGTCACCCCGGCGGTGTCCGAAGTGGTTGGTTACACCCGCTACCGCCTCGAAGGCGACCCAGACAACGGTGCCCAGCTGCACGTGATCGACAAGGGTGGCATCGCCGCCAACATCTCATCACGAGTCGAGAAGGACCCAGCGCTGCGAGGTACCAAGCACCGGGTTGCCGTCGAACGGGAACCGTTCGTAACCGTTGGCACCGATGGCCGGGTTGTGCTGATCGTGCCCGAGGTCAAAGACGCTCAGACAACCGGTCTTACGCTTTGCCACGTGAAGCTCGAAGACGATCTCGGTGCAGCAGTGGCCCGCACGGTGCTCCAGGGTTACCGCAACCGTTACCGCCAGCTGGTCGACGTGGTCACCGAGCGAGAGCCCGGCTTCCGTGAGGACCTGCTGGCCGAGGTTTCAACAGTGGATCTGCTCACCGCTCCGATCTCCGATGTTGCCGCCCGGTGGACCCGGAGCTGAACTCCAAACCGGATCCGAAGTCGGATCCTGATGGAGACCTGAACTCGGCGCTGGACTCCGAGTTGGATTCAGCTGTGAATTCTCTACGTGAGCCCAGCGCCGCTAAGTCTTCTGCTGAAGCCGCTTCTGCCGAAACCACTCCTGCCGAGCTGAATAAACTGCTCGGCCGGGTGGTTGTGGCGATCGGTGCCGACCTGTGCGATATCGATCGCATGCGGACAACGATTGACCGGCAACCCAGGTTCGTCGAGCGAGTCTTTACCCTCGAAGAACGGGTCTACTGCGACAAGCGTCGCGACCCGGCCGAACGCTATGCCGCTCGCTTCGCAGCCAAGGAAGCGGTGCTTAAGGTTTTGGGCACCGGCCTCGGGGGAGCGGACTTCGCCGACATCGAGGTGATCCGACTCGACTCGGGCAAACCGGAGCTCGTGGTCACCGGTCGGGCCGCAGCTGCAGCTCAAGAACTGGGAATCGTTAGCTGGTTGATTACCATGAGCCACAGTGAGCACCTTGCGCAGGTGTTCGTCGCAGGCCTTGGAGAACCAACCGGTGAATCAAAGAGTTAGCGAAACTCTGGATCAGCAACGTAGTGGTCGGCTTCGCTCCGCCATGGCTGCGATGTGGGATCTGATGGCCGATGACTACGGGTTGCTGCCAACGCTGGCCGTCGACGCCGTTCTAGCCAGGGCCGATCGAGGTGAGCTGGACGAGGCGGTACCTCGTTTACTCGACCTCACCGTCGGCCATCAACTGACGATCAGCCAGGCCTGTGATGTGGCGGTCCGCCTCGGCGATCATCCGTGGACCGCCAACCAGCAGGTGGCGATAGAAGAGGTGTTCGATGCCTGGTGGCAGGAGACCCTCATGCTGGAACCGGGGGAGCACGAAGCCCCCTTCACCCCGGACGTCGTGCTCGGGGTGCTGGCTGGCTACGACGCTCCGATGATCCGTTGGTTCGAGCCCTGGCTGGCCGAGCTCGATGGCCCAGGAGCCTTCCATCTTGTGAGCCTCATCGTCGGTGGCGAGATCCCCGACGGTCCGCCAGCCCCGGTGATCGGGTTCGCCCCACAGCCGCCACCTCCCAGCCCGGTCACCCCGACCGGGCCAGCCTGGGAAGGCAAAGCAGACCAGGCAGGCCAGGTGATCGGCTGGGCCAAAAGCGAGACGGTGATAAACGGCCTAGCCCTCATTGGCGGCACCCACCTTGAATCTTGGGTCTTGGGTGACGCGCTCGATCGTCTGATCTGATGCGCCCGGTCGTCACCCCGGCCGAGATGGCGGCCATCGACGCCGCCGCCCCCGAGTCGCTGGAGGTGCTGATCGACCGAGCGGGTTGGCACACCGCACAGGCGGCCAAGCAGCTGATCTACAGCGAGAGCGGCGTTCGCTCGCTCTACGGAAAACGAATCGCCGTGTTTGCCGGCAAGGGAAACAACGGCGCCGACGGACGCAGTGCCGCCACATACCTTGACCGGGCCGGGGCGAGGTGCACGATATTCGAGCATGGCTCGTCGGGAGAGCCCGATGCTCGGGTCGCCCTTTCGTTCGATTTGGTTATCGATGCTTGTTACGGCACCGGCCTGCGTGGCGAGTTTGATCGAGAATCGTTGCCGTTCTCTGTGGGCGATCTGCCGGTCTTGGCGGTCGATATTCCTTCCGGGGTTGATGGGCTCACCGGCCAGCTCAGGGGCCAGCCGCTACAGGCCACGGCAACCGTCACGTTCGCGGCGCTGAAACCGGGTCTGTTGTTGGAGTCCGGTCGCTCCTATGCCGGGTCGATCACCGTGGCCGATATCGGGCTCGACTGCTCACGAGCGACCGTGCAGCACCTCGGAACCCAAGATGTGGTCGACCTTTGGCCTCGACGGGATACGACGGCCCACAAGTGGAACCAGGCGGTCTACGTTGTCGGCGGTAGCCCAGGTCTGACCGGGGCTCCGAGTCTGAGCGCCGCCGGGGCGCTGCGAGCCGGAGCCGGTTACGCGGCATGTTCAATCCCTGCGGCCGACGCCGATGCTGCCCAGATGTTGCAAAGCGGTCCGATCGAGGCGGTGACCTACCCGGTCGCTGCAGCCTGGGCCGAACCCGTGTTGGAACGTATCGAGCGGTTTAGAGCAGCGGTGGTCGGGCCGGGGTTGAACACCGACCCGGAGCAGGTCGCCCACTACCTCGCGAACACCGCCACGCCGACGGTGTTCGACGCCGGCGCCATCGACGGCCTGGCCCACGCACTGCGNNCTGCGGAGCAGCGATTTACTGCAGAGCAGCAAGAAACTGGGTTCCGCTGGCGAAGTACTGCATGTGATCACCCCGCACGACGGTGAGTACAAACGTCTGCTGGGGGAATCCCCTGGTGATGACCGCGTCGCGGCCGCCAGACAGGGGGCCGCGCAGCTGGGCGCGGTCGTACTACTCAAAGGCCCGACGACAATCGTCGCCCACCCCGATTGCCGGGTGCTGCTCTCTACCGTTGCCGATCAGCGGTTGGCCACCGCCGGTACCGGCGATGTGCTGGCCGGGGTGATCGCCGCCGGAATCGCCGGAGGCCTCGACCCGTTCCATGCCGCGGGCGTCGGTGCGGAGTTGCACGGGATGGCGGGGTCGCGAGGCCGTCGAGTCGGTCTGACCGCAGGGGATCTGCCACCCCTGATCGCCGAAACGCTGTCGCTGCTGACCTGAGAAGAATTCGTGAGCATCGATTCCGGTCGACGGCAGGCGATCTATTATCTCCCACAGCGACATATTGCTGCTCGGCCGCTGAAGCGGTTTCAGGCAAGACATGATGTCGCTCGACGGATGGTGTCCTTCGGCGGATAATCATTGGAGTTTGCAGTGAGAATCTTGCTGGTAGAGCCGTGGCAGACCGGGTCCCACATGGCGTGGGCCGAGGGCTATCGGGCGGCCGGAGAGCACGAGATCGACATAGTCGGCTTGCCAGGCGAGCTTTGGCGTTGGCGATTACGGGGTGGCGCGCTGCCGCTGGCCGAGAAGATCACCACCTGGATCGACATCAACGGACAGCCCGATCTGCTGCTGGTGTCGGGGCTGGTCGATGTGGCCGAGATGTTGGGCTTGGCCCGGCGGAACCTGTCACCCGACGTGGGTGTCGTGATTTATCAGCACGAAAGTCAACTGGTCTATCCGGTTGCGGAGGGTAACTACGACAACGGGGCTGCCCTCCGGAACTGGATGTCATGGTGCGTGGCCGATCTGGTGCTGTTCAACAGTTACCACCACATGCGGTCGGTCACCGATGCCCTGCCTGGCTTCATCCGATCGTTGCCGGACGCGACCCACGAGCCGATGGTCGACACGGTTATCGGCCGCTTCGAGGTACTGCCGGTAGGCGTCGACCTGGCCTCCATCCCCGAACGCGATCCGTACCCGGTGACGATGAGTCGCCATGATGCGAGCCACAGTGGCACGGACCGCAGTGACACGGACAGAAATGTAACGGAACTCAATGGCGCTAGCCGATCGGTGAACTCCCGACCGGTGATTCTGTGGCCCCATCGCTGGGAGCGAGACAAGGACCCGACGGCCTTTGTCGCCGCGCTGCGTAAGGTCCGCGAAGCCGGTCTTGATTTCGGGTTGGTCTTGGCCGGGCAGGATCCGCCAAGCGGCAGCACGGTTGCCGCCGATGAACGGTCGGCGGCCGAAAAGGAGTTCGCCGATCACATCGTGGCCTCCGGCGACTTTGAACGTCAGGAATATCTGACCCAGGTGGCCAACTCCGACCTGATCGTCAGCTGCGCCAAACATGAGTTCTTCGGGGTCGCGGTGGTCGAGGCGGTGGCCAGCGGCTGTGTGCCGTTGCTTCCGAACGCTCTCAGCTACCCGGAGCTGATCCGTCCGCCATGGCACTCCTCGGTGCTGTACGAACCCGGTACCTTCGGGACTCGCCTGGTCGACGCAGTGGCCAGGATCGATGAGCTGCGCGACGAGGTGATCGGACTGCCGCAGACGATGCGCCGGTTCGACTGGGAGACTATGGCCAAGGTCTACGACAATCGGCTGTCTATGGTCACCGCTCGTCTAGCTGCGGTTGCCTAAGTCCTGAAGATGCCACAGCGCTAGAGTTCCACCTGTGATTACCAGCGCAGAGGTTAACTGTGATTACTGATGTGGCTGGGGTCCTGGTCGGCCACTGGACCGATGCGGTGGCCAAAACCGGGTGCACGGTTGTTGTGTTCCCCGAGGGGACCGTGGGCTCCGGGGAGATTCGAGGCGGCGCGCCGGCGACCCGGGAGTTTGCGCTGCTCGACCCGACCAAGATGATGCAGACCGTCGACGCGGTTGTGCTCTCCGGAGGGTCGGCCTTCGGATTGTCGGCTGCCGATGGGGTGGTGGCCGGGCTCGAAGCTCAGAGCCGAGGCTTCAGCACCAAGGTCGGTTCGGTGCCGATCGTGGTTGGCATGTCGTTGTTTGACTTAGCGGTTGGTGACGCAAAGGTCCGTCCCGGACCGGCCGAGGGTGCAGCGGCGTTTGCCGAGGCTGCCGCTGGGCCATATGCGGTCGGTTTGGTTGGCGCTGGTACCGGTGCCACGGTCGACAAATGGTCTGGTGATGCAAAGCCAGCTGGGTTGGGTACCGCCACCATCCAGTCCGGCCCGTTGGTTGTCAGCGCCCTGATTGCCGTCAATGCCTTCGGGGCCATCGACGACGGCACGTCAACCGCCGACATCGGACCGCCGGTCCGGCCCGATCCCGAAGACGCGGACGCCGACCCAAACTCAGATGCCTTTCAGGCAACAGGCGAGCGGGAGAACACCACGATCGGGGTAGTGGTCACCAACGCTGCGATCGACAAGGTCGGCTGCCAGTTGATGGCTCAAAGCGCCCATGACGGGTTGGCCCGATCACTGCTGCCCGCCCACACCAGCGCTGATGGCGATGGCATAGTTGTGGGAGCAACCGGTCAACTCGATGCTGAGTCGGTAGACCAGATGCACCTACGAGCGTTGGTCCAGGCTGTGGTCGCTATGGCCGTTCGGTCGGTTCGCTCGACCTGAACCGGTTTGCTCCGGGGAGAGAAGAGCCAGATGATCGATTTGAGACAGAACCTCGCCCGGCTGGTCGCAGGCCTCTTCATGCTGGTCGGGGTAGCGCTGGTCCTCGCAGCCTGCGGCAGCTCGGCAGACACCGTCGCTGGCGGTTCGGCCGCTGACGAGACCTCCGACGGCACCGCAGACGGCGAAACTTCAGACGAGACCTCAGATGAGGTCACCGTCGATGGTGAGCCACGTCCGATCGATCTCGATGCCTTACGTAGCGGGTCGTGGATTCTGCGGTACGGCGGGGGACCGGAAGGTGAGATCGAGTTGGTAGACGGCTGGCCAATCACCATCACCTTCGACGGAGAGACTCTTGGCGGCACCGCAGCTTGCAACGGTTATGGCGCTGAGTACGTGATCACCGATCCACAACTCCGCATCGAAGAGATCTCACAGAATTTGGCTGGTTGCGAACCGGCGGTCCAGGCGGCCGAGCAGGCATACATGGCAGCGCTGTTGGACGTCGATGGCATCAATCTGATCGGCGATGAGCTGGCTCTTTCCGGCCCGGCGACCGAGTTGATCTTTGTTCGAACCGCTCCGGTGGCCATGGCCGACCTGATCGGCACCCTGTGGTTCCTGGAAAGCACCACACAGGACGGTGTCGCCACACCGGTGCAGGGTGAGCCCGCCACATTGCTACTAAACCCCGATGGCACCGTCACCGGCAGCACCGGCTGCCGGACGTTGTCCGGCACATACACCGTGTTCGGCAGCGAGGTACTGTTCCCTAACTTCGGCGCAGACGGCGACTGCCCCTCTGCGTTGGCCGAGCAGGACGGCAAGGTAGTGACCGTGCTCGGCGACGGGTTTGTGCCCCAGGTCGACGACGGCACGCTTGTGCTGACCTCGTCTGGTAACGAGGGTCTCGTCTATCGAGCCATCACCGAACAGGCGTTGGATGCGGAGGCCGGAAGCGCCGTTCCCTCCGATGCTGAACTGCTCGACAGCATCGAGTGGGTGTTTGCCGGTGGCGACAGCTCCGATGGCCCGATTGCCGATCCCCGCACCATCGACCCAGCTCAACAGATCACCCTGACCTTCACCACTGATGGCTATCGGGGCGACGCTATATGCAACGGCTACGGCGGTGAGGCTGAGCTTGGAAGCGGGCGTATCACCCTCGGGGTGGCTGAGGGTGAGCAGGAGGGGTGCGGCGAACCATTCGACGCCATCGTCCAGACCTTTTACGACGCCCTGCCTCTGATGACCGAGTTCGGGCTGCAGCCCGATGGGGCCGGGCTGGTGATGAACGGCAACGACATCGAGCTGCTATTCGAACGGGCTGCTAGATGACCTAGCCCAGCGCCTGGATTGTTTTCGAACGTCATGTTTGAAATATATGATGGACACTCCTGCTCCGAACAGAGACAGATCATCGCATCTGTTCGGTTCGGCACGAAAGGCCGAGATTGTCCCAGAAATCATTGTCCCAAAAGTCATTGTCCCAGAAATCATCCCCCCGAGCCGCCGACCCTCGCCCGGCCCGCTCACGAGCGGTGCTTTCCGCTGCGCTCCTGGAGCTCATGCAAGAGAAGCGATGGGAGCGCATCACGGTGCAAGACGTGCTGAACCGCACGGGGCTCGGCCGGTCGACGTTCTACGCCCACTTCGACAACAAGTTCGACTTGCTGACCTCGTCGATTCCGAAGATCGTGCTGCCCATCGCCGCAGCGAGTGACCCCATCCCCGATCTACAGCCCCTGTTCGACCACGTCGAGGAGATGCAGCCGGTGATTCGCCCGCTGCTAAATCAGCCGCTGCTGGGCGAAATCAGTGACGCCTTCCAGTCGCAACTTGCGGACGCGTGGCGCGAGCATCTCCACGATCGGGGCATGGGCGAGCGGTCCGAGATGCTGGCTCTTGTGCTAGCTGGCGGGTTCATGGCGGTCTGTCGAGACTGGCTTAACCACCGCTGTGCACAACCGTCGACTCAGGTCTGCGAACAGTTCACCCGGATCGCAATCGGCCTGATCGCGGCCGAGTCTTCCAGCGCCAGGGCCGCCCGGGCTTGAACCCGACAGGTTTCGAACAATCTGTACTCGGATGTGTGGAACCGAACAGATCGGCGCTTTTGACTCTTCTCGGCGACGTCGCAGCCTGGTTTGATCACGACATGTTGAAATCGAGATCTCCACTTCGTTCCACTTCCCGTCGCCAAGCTGGCGCCCTGATCATCGCCCTATCGCTGGTCGCCGCAGCGTGCGGATCCACCACCGATGGCGCCGCAGAGTTGGCGGCTGATACGTCAACCACCGAGGCTCCCGCAGGCGATGCCGAGGTGTCGACCCAGGCGGCGATCCTGTTTCCGATCGATGCGGGCGAACTCGAAAACTGGAAGACTGCGCTGGCCGACCTTAGCGGCCCGAACTACGCCGACTACGAAGCGTCCCGAACTCGTTTCGGACTGACGCAGCAGACGACGGTGCTGCAAGAAACTCCGATGGGGAACTTCGCCCTCATCTACATGGAGGGCGCCGACCTGGCCGAGACGAGCCGCCTGATGGCGACAAGTACTGAAGTCTGGGATATCGACTGGCGCGAGATGACGACCGATCTGCACGGCGTCGACTTCAACGACGAGACCACCCTGTCCTTCGACACCCAGCTGGTGCTCGATACCGGCGATCTGAGCGAGGAAGACAAGCAGGCAACGACCCCGTTCAACTTCTTCATTCCGCTCGCTGCCACCGAATCCGCCGACATCCGCGCCGAGCTCGAAGCTGTCATGGCTGAGCGCGGCGATGAGTATCGGGCTGCCAGGGCAGCGATTGGTGTTGCCGAAGAGAAGGTGTTCCTGCAGAACACGGTCGTGGGGCCCGGTCTGGTCATTTACTGGGAAGCCGTCGACCCTCAGGCGAGCCTGGAACAGCTGATGGCGTTCGAGAATCCATACGACGTGTGGTTCGCAGCGGAATTCGGCGACCACCACGCCATCCCTACCGAGATCTTGGCGACGATTTGGGCGCAGAACGAGCTCATCGCCGACTTCCCGGCCCGCAGCTAGCGGACCGGGGACGCCACATAAGGCATACGCACCACAGGCATACGCACCACAGGCATACGCACCACCGGCAGAGCGCCAACCGGTGCCGACCGGGCACTGGCCGGGGCTAGATGATCTTGTCCAGCGCCTCGATCGCCCGCTGCACTTCCGCGTCGGTGTTGTAATGAACCATCGATAGGCGGACTACGCCTGCGGGTCGGCCGATGGCGTCGATAAGCCTGCGGGCGTAGAAGTCGCCGTGGCTGATGCCGATGCGCTCGGCGGCCAATGCTTCGACGATCTGTTCCGGGCTTGCTTGATCCGAGGTGAAGGCGATGGTCGGGGCCCGCACAGCGCGAGATGTACTACTTGAGCCGACGATGTTGGCGTCTTTGCTCAGCAGGAAGTCGATCAGCGGTGTCATCAGCTGTTCTTCGTGGGTCGCCACCAGTTCATACACCGCGGCGATCTGAGCCACTAGTGAAGTCCTTTCGGTTGGCGCACCGAAGTGATGTTCGTACAGCGCCTGGTAGTAGTCGACCATGCCCCCTGCCGCACCGATCGCCGCGTGGTCCGGGCCCGCCGGGGTGAGCCGGGCGTTCGGCGAGCCAGCGTTGAAGAAGTGGCCCTGGTTCTCCAGCCGGTCGAGCACCTCGCGTCGGGAGTAGATCAGGCCCTGGTGGGGGCCGTAGGTCTTGTAGGTGCTGTAGAGGTAGAAGTCGCAGTCGAGGTCGACGACGTCGATCGCCGCGTGGGGTGCCCATGACACACCGTCGACCACCAGCAGCGCTCCCAGCTGATGGACCAGATCGGCGATTTCGCGGACCGGGTTGATGGTCGCCGCCAGGTTGGAGGCGTGAGTGACACAGACCAGCTTTGTGCGTTCGGTTAACAGCGCCGTGAGGTCGGCCACGTCGAGCAGGCCGGTATCGGAGTTGACCGACCACTCTTTGACCGTCAACCCGGTGTCGGCCAGGCGACGCCACGAACCGATGTTGGCCTCGTGATCTTGATTGGTGACAATCACCTCGTCACCGTCTTGCATCAGCGACCGCAGCGCTCGGGCTAACACGTAGGTGTTCTGCGAGGTCGATGGCCCGAAGTGCACCTCATCGGCGTTGGCATTGAACGTGGCGGGCAGCAGCTCCCTGGACCGATCCATGGCATCACCGGCGGCCTTAGCCGGGCCGGCAATACCGTATGGCTGGACCTTTGTCGCAGTGTAGAAATGGGTCAGCAGGTCGATGACCTGTGAAGGCACGTAGCTTCCACCGGCGTTTTCGAAGTGCACCCAATCGCCGTTTGCCGCGTCGCAAAGGTCGGGATGGCTGAAGGCCGGAAACTGCGAGCGCACAAAATCGATGTCGAGGATCATGAGCCAAAGTTACCGTATGAGGTTATCGAAGCTTGTGTTGGCGCCACAGACCACAACGCCGACATGTTGGCCGGACTCGGGTCGCCAGGCTCCACTGGCGATGGCTGCGACGGGCACCGCGGCCGACGGTTCGGTGATGATCCGGAAGCGTTCCCAGAGGTCTCGTTGGGCGGCCAGGACCGCCTCATCGTCAACCAGCACACTGTCAGCACCGTTGGTCGTGAGGGCGGAAAAGGCCAGCGTGCCGATGGTGCTGGCGCCAAGGGCATCGGCGGCGATTCCCTTGACCCGCACGGCCACCGGTTGGCCGGCTTTCTTCGCCTCGGCGTATGCCGCGGTGTCGTGGGTTTCGCAGGCCACGACGGTCGGCGGACCGGGCATGGTGGCGGAGTTCTCGTCGGCTGTGTGGTCCTGGCCGAACCAGGTGGCGATGCCGCCGACCAACCCGCCACCGCCGCAGGCCACTAGCACAGCGTCCAGCGGTGGTGATCCCTGCTCTGCGACCTGCAGTTCGAACTCTCGCCCCGTTGTTCCCGCTCCGGCGAACACATCGGGGGCTTCATAGGCATGGATCGAGGTGGCGCCGCTGGCCGCCTGATGCTCGTTGCAGGCTTCGAGCGATTCGGCGTAGACCGCACCGACCTGCACCACCTCGGCGCCGTAGCTCCGCAACTTTGCCACCTTGGCCGGGGCGGAGATCGTCGGCACAAAAATCGTTGCCCGATGGCCGAGTTGCTGGGCGGCCCAGGCCACCGCCGCGCCATGATTGCCGCCCGAAGCAGCGGTGACCCCCGCCGCGGCGATCTCGTTGGTCAACATGAAGTGCATCGCCCCGCGGGCTTTGAATGTGCCGCTGTGCTGGAGATACTCCAGCTTCAGCGAGATCACCGTGTCGTCGGGAAACCCGCTAGGCACAAGGTCGGAGCCAGGGATGGTGAGCACCGGAGTGCGACGGAGACGTTCGGCGATGCGTGCCGCCGCGGCGTCGATGTCTGAACGGGTGACCAAGGGAGTTTTCACGGCGTCACCGTAGCCTTGACTGGGTGGAGCACAGCAGTATCACCGGTCTGCGGTTGTCGACAGATGGACCGGCCCAAACCCAAGAAATGGCCGCCGCGTTGGCTGCTGTTCTTGTCGACGGCGACCTGCTGGTGCTCACCGGCGATCTCGGGGCGGGAAAAACCTGCTTCACCCAGGGCCTGGGGCGGGGTCTCGGTATCGAGGATCGCATCACCAGCCCCACCTTTACGCTGGCCAATCGTTACGACGGTCGGCTGCGCCTCAACCATCTCGACGTGTATCGACTGGAGTCTCTGGCCGAAACCATGGACCTGGGCCTGGCCGAGTTACTAGAAGACGGTGTCACCGTCGTGGAATGGGGCGACAAGATCGGCGGTGTGCTGCCGCTCGATCATCTGGTGATTGCGCTGCGCTACCCCGACCTGCCAGACGAGATCGAATGGGACGATCCCCGTACCCAACAACGGTTGATCGATGTCACACTCAACGCTGAAACCGAGGCCGATTCAAGGTGGAGCGACCGGGGTCTCGATCAGGTTCTGGCCCAGTGGTTGGTGGAATCATGAGCGGCCTTTCCTCGTCAGTTGGCCTTTCCTCGTCAGTTGGCCTGTCCTCGTCAGTTGTACTGCCTTCGCCAGCTGGAGCGCCCGAAGGTTTGACGCTGGCCGTGACCTCGTCGACCGGCGTAATCGGCCTAGCCCTCGGGCGGGTAGCCGCAAGCGGCGTTGAGCAGCTCGGCGAAATCGAAGTGGTTACCGATCGGCGGCACGCCGAGGAGATCAGCCCTCGGATGACCGAGTTGCTCGCTTCGGCCGACATCAAACTCACCGACCTCGACCGTCTCGTCGTCGACTTCGGCCCGGGGCGGTTCACCGGCCTTCGGGTCGGCCTGGCCACCATGCGGGCCCTCGGGTTTGCCCTCAAACTACCGATCATCGGCCTGTCGAGCCTTTCAATTCTCGCCGCTGGTCAGTCTGGGAACGCTGATGGAGCCGCCGACTCGGCGGGGTTGGTCACCGCGGTGATCGACGCTCGGCGGAGCGAAGTTTTCCAGCAGACGTTTCGAGACGGGCAACCGGTCGGCGAACCCCAGGTCGGAGACCCGAGTGTTGTGGCTGCCGCCGCCATTTCCCCCGGCAGTAGTGAAGCAGCGGCCGAAGCGGCGGTCGGAGGAATCGTGGTCGGCGACGGCGTCGACCGGTACCTCGACGAATACCAAAAGGTCGCCGAGCAGAACGGGCTAGTGCTGATCGAAGGTCAGGTGCCGAAAGCGTCGGCCATGCTCGAACTCAGCCGCAACCAGCCGGGGGTGCCCGGCACCGAAATCCAGCCCCTCTATCTGCGAGAGCCAGACGCCAAGCCGAACATCAAAACACGAGTCGGTGCCGGCGGGTCACAGCAATGAACGATCACGTCGACGGGCTCGAACCCCAGATCGTCGTCAGGCCGTTTGCTCATGACGACGTGGCCGCGGTCCACAACATCGAAGAGGCGGTCAGCCCCGACCCGTGGAGCGCTGCGCTGTTTGCCGATGAGCTCGTTGGTCAAGTGGCGGGGGAGCGAAGCGATCGGTATTGGTTGGTGGCCGAGCTCGACGGTCGGGTCGTGGGGTTCGGCGGTCTGCTGTTCGCAGCCGACGAAGCGCACATCATGAACCTGGCGGTGGCTCCGGAGCTGCAACGTCGAGGCATCGCCGCGCTGTTGGTGGCCAGATTGCTTGCCGTGGCCGGCGATCGTGGTGCCACCGCCGCCACACTCGAAGTGCGGGCATCGAACCTGGCAGCCCTAGCCCTGTACCAGCGGTTCGGGTTTGACGAGGCCGGTCGACGGCCCCGCTATTACCCGGACGGCGAGGACGCCCTGATCCTGTGGGTCCACCACATCTACCGCACCGAGTTTCGAAAAATGTTGGCCAAGCGAGGCCGAATCGTGGAGCCTCAATGAGCCTGACGAACGCAATCCAGAACAACACAGCGCACACGAACCCACCGACAGGAACCGAGCCGGGACGCCAGCTGATGTTGGCCATCGAGACCAGCTGTGACGAGACCTCGGTGGCCATCGTGGCCAACGGCACCGAGGTGCTGTCGAACGTGGTATCCAGCCAGATCGATATGCATGCGGTGTTTGGGGGCGTTGTACCCGAGGTGGCCAGCCGAGCCCATCTGGAAATGCTCGAATCGGTGACCGCTCAGGCTATGACCGAGGCCAACGTCACCTCAAAAGATCTACACGCCGTCGCTGCCACCTGCGGCCCCGGCCTCATCGGGGCGCTACTCATCGGGGTTAGCGCGGCCAAGGCGCTGGCCATGGCCTGGGAGCTGCCGTATGTCGGTGTGAACCACATGGAGGGGCACTTGTTTGCCACCTTCTTGGAGAACCCCGATCTCGAACTGCCCCTCGTTGTGCTGCTGGTGTCCGGCGGCCACACCATGATCGTTGAGATGACCGCCCCCGGGCATTACCGGTACCTGGGATCAACGATCGACGACGCAGCGGGCGAAGCGTTCGACAAGGTGGCTCGCTACCTCGGCCTCGGTTACCCCGGCGGACCGATCATCGATCGCCTGGCCACCGAAGGAGACAGGAACACCGTGCGGTTCCCTCGAGCCATGATGGACGAGGGGCTCGACTTCTCGTTTAGCGGTCTGAAGACCGCGGTGGTCAACTACGTCCGCCGCCACCCCGGCGTGACAAACGCCGATATCGCCGCCTCGTTCCAGGATGCGGTGGTCGATGTGTTGGTCGACAAGACGATGCGGGCCGCGACCCAGGTCGGAGCCAAGACGGTGTGCCTCGGCGGGGGAGTGGCCGCTAACTCCGAGCTCCGCACTCGTTTCGCCAAGGCCGCAGACGTTGCTGGCTTCGCGGCGTTGATACCCGACCGGGCCTTCTGCACCGACAACGCAGCGATGATCGCCGCCGCGGCGCATTGGCGCCTACAGAACGACGGACCGACCCGCCTCGATGGCGGAGCCGATCCGTCGCTCAAACTGGAAGTCCGGTCCTAGTTACCGAGATCGGTAACCCGACTAGTAACCCTGCCGGTTACAAGCTCCAGACGTAGCCGGTGCGGGCGTAGGAGCTCTTCTCCAGGAAGCCGACGCCGTCGGACACCACGTGCCACCAGATGTCGGCGTACTGGCCGCCTCCAAGCTGCAACGTGTCGAGGTTGTAGGTCCACGATGATGGAACCTCGAAGTCGGTCTTGTACCGGTAGCGAGAGTCGTCCTGGTTGAAGACCTCAAGGTAGGAGATGGCCAGCTTGTTGCCCGGCTTGGCGTGAACCAGCATCTTGTAGCGACGGCCGGTCGTGGTCTTTCCAACCACGACGCTGTAGTCGAGCCTGGCCCAGGAGATCGGGCTCGATGGCATCGAGAGTGCGCTGATGTCATCGGGTCGCAGGCCAGCCAGATCGTAGGCCACAACCGCTGATGCGCCGTTTCTTGGCACCAAGTTGTTGACCCCCGGTCGAACCGCTTCCCACCAGAAATCGGCGTTTGTGCTGGTTTCCGAGCCCGAGTCGATGTCGCAGAGGTAGGTACCTCGGATCACCAACTCGTCCTTCTCAAGATGCACCGAGCCGTTGGCGTTGTAGACCCGCAGGTTGCGGAGGTAGAGGTTGTACCCGGCATAGGCCTCGGCGACGGCGAAGCGACCTGCCGAGGTTTTGAAGAACACAATCGCCGCTCGTAGGTCGGGACGGCTGATCTTGGAGGTGTTGTATGGGGCGTTGGCCAGCCTTGTCGGCAATTGGCTTGGTGCCGCTGGAACAACTGAATCGACGACGTACCCGTACTTGAAGCACGACCGGATGTAGCTGTAGTGGAGATAGCCGTAGCCACCGTCATCCCAGCCGGATCCCCAACTGTTCTTGACGATGAAGTATTGCTTGCCTCGGTCGTAGCCAACGACGACCATGGCGTGACCGCCTCGCCGTACCGGGTCGCCGTTACTGTCAAGAACCGGCTCCCGGATGCCGTCGTTGTTGGAGTCAGCCCAGGAGACGTAGGTGCCGATCACGATGTTGTAACCCTTGTACAGCAGCGCTTCGAGGTATCGGGTGTTCTTGATGCTCTGGCCGGTCAGCCCGCGGTCGGTAATGATCTTGTATGCGCCGTAGCCATAGTCATCGTTGGCCTGAGCGGTTGCGCTTGGGCCGTACGTGCCCTGGCTAACCTGCTGATTGATGGACGCCTGGGTCATATACGGCCACTGCGATTCAAGGCAGGTCCTGCCATCGCCCCGAGCTAGAAAGGGAGCAGCGTCGGTGGTTCTCAGCCCCTGGTCAGCATTCTGAGGCCTACCGAGGAACTCATTGAACTTGTAGTGGGTGTACTGCTCGGAGAGGTCATCGGGGATGTGGTCGAAGGCCTCAAGCAGAGCGAGAGCGGCGTGCGAGACGCAGGTGCCGCGCCGTGCCTGGTCCTTGATCGATGACTGGTCGGGTCGATGGTCGACCGCCATCGGCAGTGCTGCTGCGTCATCGCTGGTTGGGGCCGAGTCGCCGCCATCACCCGCAAGCGATCGATTGACGATTCCGGCGCCGGTGGTGCCAGGCTCGAAGTAGTCGCCGAGGTCGGCCAGAGCGGCGTCGATCGGAGCTGCGGCCTGATAGTCCTCGTCTGTCAGTTCCGGCTCGTAGTCGAAGTCGTCCATCGAGATCAGGGTGACCTCGACAACTTCTTGCTCCTCGAGCGCATCGGCAGCCATGGCCACATTGGCGTCGCCCGGTAGTGCCTCTTCCATGCTGATATCGGGATCGGATGTGAAGGTGACATCGAGGTCGCCTGCCATCGCCCTGGCGGTTTTGCGAACGATCTTGAAGGTGACTCGGTCGTCTTCCTCCTTGAACCTTTCATTGATCTCGCTGTCGCTCATCGTGCGAGCTGATGCTTGAATCACCGCTCGCTCGGTCTCTTCGAGGTTTCCCCAACTCTCACTCATGTCAACGTGTCCTTCTAGATGCGTATTTGTTCGGTCAGCTGTAGAGACGGGCGAAGGCGGTGAGAGATACATAAACTTCTCGGCGATACTGTTCCTGTAGGTATCTGGTTGCGCGTATCTGTCTGGTCGCTGGCTCGTCTACTGAAGGTGGAGATGAACTACTTCGATAAACGGCCACAGCGACGATCGAGACGAGTTTCGATAGGCGGTTATGCCGTCGGGTTGTTGCTGCTCGCTACGTTGGCTGGCTGCTCATCATCGGCTGATTCAGAATCGAACGCATCGAATCGAGGCACAGTGGAACTCAGCGAAGAGGACTCGGACAGGGTGGTGACTCTCGCCACCGGCGACACCGTCATCATCCGGCTCGCCTCCAACCCCGGCACCGGTTTTGAGTGGGTGGCAATGGTGACGGACGAGAACGTAGTTGCCGTAGTCAGCCAGCAGTTTGCTGATCAGGACGGCGACGAAGGTTCACCTGGCCAGGAAGTCATCAGCCTGGTCGCAGGTCAATCGGGCACCGCTGAGGTGTCGTTGGAGTACCGGCGGCCGTGGGAAACCGACGTTGAGCCGGAAGAAACCATGACCATCGAGGTCGTCGTAAGCGAATAGCTCGTGCCAAGAGCTTGCTGCGATTAGCGCCGTGCTATCGGCAGTTCGCTCGCGCGCCCGAGGGTCCGACCCTTAGAACAACCCTGAGATGGGCACCGAGAACCCCTAGCCCGATCCAAGGGTTAGCAGGGGTCCAATCAGTGCTACGCCCGATATGCCTCCGTTTTTGGCTGATTTACCGTTCAAGAGAACGAAATCAACTGCACTAACCCCACTTACGGAGGGAACCAAATGCCCGTTCTTATCGAAACCCGCCCCATCCCGCCAACCGCCGCTCCGGCCGCTGCTGCGGTTAAGGCCAGCAAGATCTACGGCACCGGCGACACCGAGGTTGTGGCTCTTGACCAGGTCGACGCCAGCTTCCACGCCGGCCGCATGACCGCCATCATGGGCCCCTCGGGTTCCGGCAAGTCGACCCTGATGCAGTGCATGGCCGGTCTCGATCGGCTGTCTTCCGGGCAGGTCACCATCGGCGACACCGAGCTTTCGTCGCTAAACGAACGTCAGCTGACCCAGTTGCGACGGGACCGCATCGGTTTTGTCTTCCAGGCCTTCAACCTGATCCCCACCCTCAGCGCCATCGAGAACATCACTCTGCCGATGGACCTGGCGGGCACCGACCACGATCAGCAGTGGCTCGACCATGTCGTGTCGACGGTCGGTCTCGGCGACCGACTCAAGCACCGCCCAAATGAGCTCTCCGGTGGACAGCAGCAGCGGGTCGCCGTCGCCCGTGCTCTGGCCAGCAGGCCCGAGATCATCTTCGCCGA
>JBOEHD010000119.1:0-8336 GCA_050633745.1 Acidimicrobiales bacterium | reverse complement strand
CGTCATGGTGACCCACGATCCGGTCGCCGCCTCCTACGCCGATCGAGTGGTCTTCCTGGCCGACGGTCGTATCGCAGGCGAACTTGCCAACCCAACCGCCGACTCAGTGCTGGACCGCATGCGCGGTCTCGGCGACTGACCCCGGCTCCCGCCCTTCCCGTCTTCGCTCCTACTAGTCGCCCCGAACCTCCAGCACCCGGAAAGAACATGTCATGTTGCGCTTAACCCTAAAAAACCTTGCCGCAAACCGAATACGCCTCGCCCTCACAACCTTTGCCGTCGTCTTGGCCGTCGCATTTGTTGTCTCGTCGTTTGTCCTAACCGACGGACTGCGCTCTAGCTTCGGCGACCTGTCCGAAGACATTGTGGCAGGCACCGACCTTGAACTTCGACCCGTAGACGAGTTCGGGCAGTCCGACCTGGTGCCGCAGTCGGCCCTGGCCGATATCACGGCGCTTGACGGAGTCGCCGCCGCAGCACCGGTTGTTGTCGGCGACGAGAACGTTCGACCGATCAACGCCGACGGGGAGGGAATCCCCACCAGCGGTCCACCGGTGTTCTCCTTTGGTTGGGTCGATGAGCCCCGACTGACAACCTTCACGGTTGTCGAGGGAGAGAGTCCGGAAGTCGGCGAATTCTCTATGGACCTCGACGCTGCGGCCAACCATGGCTTCGCCGTTGGCCAGTCCTACGACATCATCACCCCGACCGGCCGTACCGAGCTTACGCTCAGCGGGTTGACCAGCTTCGGCGAGAACAACGACACGCTCGGCGCAACTCTGATGCAGTTCAATCTGGAGCAGCTACAGGGTTTCCTCGGCCAGCACGGCTACGACTCGATCGCCGTCGCACTGGCTGCCGGTGCCGACAAGACAGCGGTAGAGGCGCAGATGGCGACCATCGCCCCAGGCACCGAAGTGGTCGATCAGGCCACCCTCGAATCGGAGACCAGGGCCGACTTCAATCAGAGCATCGACATCATCGGCAACATCCTGCTCGGGTTTGCTGGCATCTCGCTGTTCGTTTCCATCTTCATCATCTACAACACCTTCAATATCGTGCTCGGACAGCGGACAAAGGAACTGGCGCTGCTTCGCACCGTCGGCGCCGATCCGGTCCAGCTGCGACGTTCGGTGCAGATCGAAGCTCTGGTTATCGGTTTCGTAGCATCGATCATCGGGATCGCGGCCGGCGTTGCGGTAGCCCTCGGTCTGCGAGCCCTGTTCGGCGCCATCGGTGCAGAACTGCCAGACTCACCTCTCATCGTGTCGGGTAGAACCGTGCTCGTCGCTGCCGCTGTCGGCATCGGTGTTACCTTCTTCTCCGCTGTTGGTCCTGCCAGAAAAGCCTCACGGGTTCCCGCCATCGCCGCCCTGAGAGACGGGGCGACCGCGGGATCGGTTAGTGGCCGAGCCCGCATGACCATCGGCACCCTGCTGCTACTTACCGGCACGGCTGCGGGAGCGGTTGGCCTGTTCGTGGCATCGACAACCGCCTCGGTGATCACCATGCTGGCCGTCGGAGCGATCGGCGTGTTCGTCGGCGTGACTATGCTCAGCCCGATCGTCGCCGAGCCGTTGACCCGGCTCATGGGCTGGCCGCTACAGCGCCTGCTCGGAACGTCGGGCCGTCTGGCTCAACAGAACGCTGGTCGTAACCCCCAGCGCACGGCAACCACCGCTGCGGCGCTGATGATCGGCCTGGCGCTGGTCAGCATGACCCTCACCGTCGGCGAGTCGGTTAAAGCCGAATTGCGCTCGGCTCTCGACAGCTCGGTCAAGGCCGATTACCTGGCCGTCGAAGACACCGGTGGCGCCTTCCCCTTCCCCCGAGATGTCGCCATCGCTCTTAGCGACTCGCCGGTTGTCGAAGATCTCACCAGCTTCCGCTATGACGAGGCCAAGGTCAACGGCGAAATCCGCTCCGTCATGGGCACCGATTTGGCCGCTACCGACGTGCTGTTCGATCTCGACGTTGCAGATGGTCAGGGCTACGACGCCTCGGTGATCGATCCGATGTTGATCTCGAACGAAGAGGCTTTGGCCGCAAGCATCGAAGTTGGCGACGTTGTGCCGCTGCAGTTCGCTTCCGGCGATTCTCGGGACATGACGGTGATCGGCATCTACAACGACGATGTCGTCGCTGATGACTCGTTCGTCGTCGACTTCTCAACTTGGGGAGCGGTCGGGGCTGAGGTGTCCGATACTTGGATCGCTCTCTCACTGGTCGACGGAATCAGCAATGAACAGGCCGATGCAGCATTCGCCTCGGTCGCCGCCGACTACCCGCAGGTCAGCATCAGCACCGCCAACGCCTACGTGGAGCGGGTTGAAGGAACGATCGACCAGGCACTGACCGCAGTAAACGTCATGGTTGCTCTTGCGGTCATCATCGCCCTGATCGGTATCGCCAACACNNCTGGCGCTGTCGGTGTTCGAACGGACCCGTGAACTTGGTTTGCTGAGGGCGGTTGGCATGTCCCGCCGGCAGCTCCGCCGGATGGTTCGGCTGGAGGCCGCTCTGGTAGCGCTGTTCGGTGCCGCCCTCGGCGTATCGATCGGGGTGTTGTTTGGTTGGGCTGCGGTGGTGGCCCTGCCAGCGACGGTGACCTCGACGCTGTCGGTGCCAACCACTCGGATTCTGATACTGGTGGCGGTAGCAGGGACCGCTGGTCTGGTCGCCGCCTGGGGCCCAGCCCGCCGAGCTGGTCGACTGGATGTGCTGGCGGCTATCTCTAGCTAGGTGCCAGCTGTCCCCTATTTGGGAAGCAACTGAGAAGCAATCAGGAGATAGCCGAGGAGGCGCAGCCGGACAGGCTGCGTCTTTTCGGTTTTAGTTCTGGAGCTGGGTTCGGTCGATGACCGAGCGCAGACGGTGGAGCCGAACGGCGATGGTCTGGTCGCCGATACCAAGATCGGCGGCTACCGCGGCGCGCGGCTCATCGAGAAACCACACCCGATAGGCCAAGTCGGCAGTGAGCCGCCGGGAGGCAACCGAGCCCGGCATCCCGGCGATCGCCGAACGCACGGTGGACAGCACCGCGAGGTTGTCGGCAAGGTCGCCGGTCGGGTCGAACCCACGGCTTGTCGACTGGTCATCCAGCGAATCGAGGTTGGGCGGTGCCAGTTGCGATCGCTGCACCCTCTGGCGGGTATCGAGCACCAGGTTGGCGGCGATCTTGTTTGGCCGCCGATCGAGGGAGTGCCTGCACAGCGTCTCGAAGAAGGCCGCCCGGACTTCCTGGACCGAGTCAGGCGGCGGCCACCATCCAGAGGCCGTCGCCCAACGGCAGATCCGGGTAAGGCCGGGTCTCAGCTGGGCGAGAAGTAGCAACGCCGCTTCGCCATCACCCCTCTGGGCCACCGATACCAGGGCAGCCTGCATGGAATCGGTTCGCGCCGAACCGACTGGGCTAAGCAGATCCAACGTCGACCATCCGAGCAGCGCAGGCTGGGTTCGGCTCCACTGGGCCCAGCGCCTCCTGCCCTCCCGACTGGCGAGCCAGCGGCGCCGGTCGGCGGTATCGATGAGTTGGTGTCCATCAGCTAGTCGTATTGCGGTCACCGCCTGGACAACAGCACACCCGATTCCCGTTTTGACTACCGCGCCTACTACCGAATCTTCTACAGAATCAGACATTTTGACCTCGAAGGGCGACCGGTCGGTGTCACTCTCAGTTGCTAGTTTTGCGTCATGTATCAACAGCGATGGTCAATGAGTAGAGGTGTGCTCATGGCGTCGTTGGCGGTGGCCGGGATCATCGGTCTCGGCTCTGCACTCGTGGCCTGCGGCTCCGAAGGCGAGCTGAGCCCATCCGAAGGTGATGCCGCCGAAAGTCGATCGTCGGGGCAACTGGCCTACTCCGAGAGCGCCGCTGATAATGCAACCGACGGCGACGCTGGCACCAGCGGCGATCCCTCCACCGATACCGACTCCGAAACAGAATCCGCTGGCTTCATCCCCGCGGTTCGAGCGGACGGTCTGCAGTTTCTCTTCGCCGATGGCGCACTCGGCCCGGCCAGGCTGGGAGCAACGATCGACGAGATCTCCGATGCCCTCGGCTCGCAGTACAAGATCGCCCCGGAGAGTCAGATTCGAGTCGACTTTCCCTCCGGCTATTCGGTATCGCTCGGTGGCGAAGTCCTGTTCTGGGCCATCGAAGAAGATGGCATCATCACCACTTTCATGACCAGCAACCGGAAGGTCGGTCTAGAAAGTGGCCTGAGGCCAAGATTGCCCTTCGTTGAAGCGGTGGAGCTCCACGGCGAGCCGACGCTGTTTATCGGTACCGAACTGCGGGAGTTTGTGCGCTTTGCCGACGGCACAGGTGACATCGGCACCACAGACGGTGGAGTGGGCACAACCTCGCTTTCGGTACTGGTGGCTATCGGCCAATTCGGCGGCCCGGTCGGGGTCTACTCATCGCCAGGCGAGCTGGGTTCGGAGACCACCGAGTTTGTGTCCGAAGACGCAAACATCAAAGAACTGTGGTTCCAGGTCGGCCAGTGAGCGGCTTGCTCAATCATTGCCCAGGCCGAAAGACCAACTAGGCCAGAGCTTGAACCAGCTGAGCCAGGTTCTCCAACCGGGCGTGTTCGAAGTCGCTGTGATGTTGGAATGGGTCGAGCTGAACGACCTGCATGTTCGCGTTGGTTGCGCCGATGACGTCTGCGTGCACCGTGTCGCCAACGTATAGAACCTGTTGTGGGTCGAGGCCAAGGGCATCGAGCGCCGGGGTGAAGATGGCCGGGTCGGGTTTTGCGATGCCCAGAAGGGTGGAGTCGACGATGGCTGCCACCGATGGCAGCGGCCCCTCGCCGACCTGACAAACCCCGAAGTCGCGCATTTGCTCTGGAGCGGTGCCGTCATTGTTGCTGACCACGGCGACCGGTAGCCCGGTGGCTGCCAGCTCATGGAATGAGGCCACATTCTCTTCGTGGACCCAACCCCAGTTGTTACGCATGGCCACTCGAAAGTCGTCGAGGTGAACCAGATCCACCCCGAGGCTGATGGCGTACGCCTTGTCGTAGAACGCCCAGAAGTCTTCCCGATGCTCTTCGGTTGGGCGGCCAGAATCGGCGAGAGCCCGCACCCCTGCGTGGTGGGCTCGTCGGAACTCGTGGATCGAATCAGGCTGGCTTGCGCCGATCTCGTCCAGTTTGGCGGCCACCGGCTGGTAGTCGGGGTAGGCGAACACCCCTCCGATGTCGAATACTGCGGCTTGAACGGTTTCGGGGCGGAATGTCACGACGCCTAGTCTGGCCTAATCTGCTATGAAGCGGAACTGCAAATACTTTGCGGTTCAATCAGCAGCGCATGCAAACGCTGAGAGGAATGTAAATGGAGCAACATCCACAGGCCGATGGCGGTCTTGGGTCAGCGTTTTCCGCTGCGGTGCCTGATGTTGCCGATCCAACTGTTGATCCTGCGTCGGCGGAATCTCTCGACGGTTTCGTCAATGAACCGCTCGACGTGACCGGATTGCCGCTCCTGGAGTCCGAAGAATTTGAATCGCTGCACCCCAATTATCTAAGGGTTCGGCTGATCGGCGACGCCATCTTCGCCGGAATTGTGATTATCGGCGCCGCGGTCGCAGCGTTCTTGGCCACCTGGTGGTGGCTGCCGCTAATCATCGGTGGAGTACTGCTGGCCCTCACCGCGTTGGCTGCCTGGCTGCAGACAATCGAGGTTGGTCACATCGGCTACCTTGTCCGCGAGAAGGATTTTTCGTTTCGCAGCGGGGTTATCAACCGCAACGTCACCACCGTGCCTTTCGCCCGGGTGCAGCACGTAAGCATCGATCGTGGCCCGCTGGCCAGAGCCTTCGGGCTGGCGACCCTGGCCATGCGCACCGCTGGCGACGGTCTAACCGTCCCCGGGATGGGCGAAGAAGTCGCAGCCAAGCTGAAAGCCCTCGTCGTCGACCGGGCGGGAGCGCTGGCCGATGCCGAATACAGCGATGGCGACCTCGCTCCGGTCACGGCCCTACCGCAGGAGCAGCCTGCTGGCGATTGGGTTCCGCCGACGGCCGAGCATGACTGAGATACCCACGGGGCCTCCCCAGCCCGCTCAACCTCCCCAGCCGGCCCAACCACCCGATGCGATGCAACCGCCGGCATCGGTTCCCCTCGATCAGTTGGCGGCCGATCGAAAGCTTCTGGAGACGCCGTCTCGTCAATCGCCGATAGCGGTGCTGTTCCTGGCCTGGCGGTTTGTCAAAAACCTCGGCATGGTCAACCTCGGTATCGCCCTGGTCTTCCTGTTCAGTGGCCGCCTCTCGTTAGCCCTGCTCGGAGCCGGCGCTGCTGCCGCGGTGGCCGGTTTGGTCATAGCGGTGGTGGCCTGGTGGCGGTTTATCTTCGTAGTCCAAGGCGACGAACTGCTCATCAAAAAGGGGGCGATAAACCAGGAGCGGTTGACCATCCCGCTCGACCGGGTGCAGAGCGTCGCCATAAACCAGAAGTTCCTCAACCGGCTAATTGGCTTGGTGTCAGCTTCGGTCGATACCGCCGGCTCGTCGGAGGCTGAGTTTGAAATCGATGCCATCGAGCGCCCGAAAGCCGAAGCGCTGCAACGCCTGGTTGCCGGTCACCACCGGGCAGCCGCACCGTCGACCTCGACGGTCCTCGACAATGAGCAGCTCGGCACCGACGGTCCCGCTCCAGTCGCCAGCGCTGCTCCGGGCGCCCCGGTCGAAACCGACGTTATTCGCCGCACCATTGGCGATCTGGTCCGAGTCGGAGCGACCGGTTGGCCGTGGGCCGGGTTGGTCGCCTTGGCACCGATCGCCGCGGTGGCCGATGACCTAAGCAGCTACCTGCCATTCGACTCTCTGGATCCCGAAGCGTTTGGATACGACGTGCCGTCGGAGTTCGGCGGCGAGTTGGTGGGGTTCATCGTCGCGGCGGCCTTCGCCATCGGCATCGCCATCTCGCTGCTTGGAGCAGCGCTTCAGACACTGCGCGAAGTCGTGTCGAACTGGGACCTGCGGTTGATCAGAACCGAGACCGGTCTGCGCCGAACCGCGGGCTTGTTCAGCACCACGAGCAAAGCTTCAACCCTGAGCCGAATCCAGTCGCTGCAAACCGACCAGACACCGCAGCAAAAAGTCTTCGGCGTACGAAAGCTGACATTGCAGACCATCGGCGACGGCGACATCGGTGTGCCGGTGCTGGCCGACGGCGAGCTGGGCGATATTCGCTCCATCGTGTTCGGCAAATCCGACCCGCCACCCCTCGACCGCGAAATCTCACCGGCGTTCATCTTTCTGTCGGTCCGAGGCGTTCTGATCCCGGTCATCCCAGCGACGGCCCTGGCCTACTTCAACTTTGGACCTTGGGCGCTGCTCCTGTTGCTGATCGTGCCCATCCGCTGGCTGGCCGCTCGCCGGCAGCTTCGCCTGCGCCGCTGGAGTATCGCCGACAACCGCATTGCCGAGTCCTACGAACTGGTCAACAGTCATACCGCAGAACTCGACCTGATCAAGGCCCAAACGGTCTCGGTCAGCCGCAGCTTCTTTGAGCGCCGTCGAGGGCTGGCAACGGTCAGAATCAACACCGCTGAGGGCCACCTGGCGGTGCCCCTGATCGGGTCGACCGAGGCTGAGGCAGTGCGGGATCGGGTGCTCTTTGCCGTCGAAAGCGACCGCCGCAGCTTCATGTAGCGTCGGTGACGCGACGAGAGTCGTTGGGCCGCTGCTGGTGGTGGCGAGCAAGCAACGGCGAAACCGGTTGCCAGAGGTTGGGGGTTTTGATCCGGGGCTTTAGTATTAGCACTCGTCCATCGAGAGTGCTAACGCCCAAAACGGAGCCATCTGCATGAATCTGCAACCACTTGAGGACCGCATCGTCGTCAAACCACAAGACGCCGAGGCCACTACGGCCAGCGGTCTAGTTATCCCTGATACCGCGAAGGAAAAGCCCCAGCAGGGTGAGGTTCTCGCCGTCGGAACGGGTCGCCGCTCCGATGCCGGAGAGCTCATCCCAATGGATGTCAGCCAAGGTGACACTGTCGTGTACTCGAAGTACGGCGGCACCGAGATCACCATCGAAGGCGATGACCTTCTGATTCTTTCGGCCCGCGACGTACTTGCAATCGTCAAGTAGAAGGGGAGCCACTGAACATGCCAAAAATCATCAAGTTTGACGAGGAAGCACGCCGAGCCCTCGAGGCTGGCGTAAACAAGCTGGCCGACGCGGTCAAGGTCACCCTTGGTCCGAAAGGCCGAAACGTCGTCCTAGACAAGAAGTTCGGCGCCCCTACGATCACAAACGACGGTGTTTCCATCGCTCGTGAGATCGAGCTCGAAGATGCCTTCGAGAACATGGGTGCCCAGC
>JBOEHD010000118.1:0-39037 GCA_050633745.1 Acidimicrobiales bacterium | reverse complement strand
AAGGCCGAGCAGAAGATCTCAGACACCGCGGGCGGCCTAGTTACTGCGCTTGGCAACAACGACTACTTTGGTTCATCGGCCTCGGCAGTCGGGGATCTCGATGGAGACGGTGTTATCGATATAGCCGTCGGAGCTTGGGGTGACGACGACGGTGGCGACACCCGGGGTGCGGTCTATGTGTTGTTCATGAACCCCGACGGCACGGTTAAGGCCGAACAAAAGATCTCAGGCACCACCGGGGGGCTGACCGAGATCGATGACAACAACAGCCAGTTCGGCAGAGACCTGACCGCAGTGGGCGACCTCGACGGCGACGGCGTCCCTGACCTGGCCGTAGGGGTACAGGGAGACGACAGCGGAGCCAATTGGAGCGGTGCGGTATTTGTACTGCTACTCAACGCCGATGGCACGGTAAAGCTCGACACGGAAATCAGCGCCGATCAGGGCGGACTGACCGGCCCACTTGAAGCCTCAGATCACTTTGGCTTTACGGTCGCATCTTTGGGCGATCTCGATGGCGACGGCACCCTCAGCCTGGCCGTCGGCGCCAGTGGAGACGACGACGGTTTGAGCGGCAGCGGCGCTGTCTACGTAATCGAGTTGCTGTCTGTGTCCTGCACGGCCGACGCTGACTCCGATGGCCTGTTCGATTGCTGGGAAGATGCCAACAGCGACGTCGACAACGACCCATCCACCAACCCAGGTCCCGACTCCGATGGCGACACCACACCCGACTACCTAGATGCCGACGATGACGGTGACGGCATTCCAACCGCATCGGAAAACGCCGACCTGAACACCGATGGCGACCCACGTGATGCTCGCGACGGCGACAGCGACGGCGAGGCTGACTACCTGGACAGGCCAACCTCACCGACCATCGGTGTGGTCGATAGCGAGCAGAAGATCAGTGCGCTGGCCGGAGGCCTCACCGGTCCACTCGAGGCCTTCGACTTCTTCGGAAGCGGGGCAACGCCGATCGGTGATCTCGACGGCGACGGGATTGTTGATCTGGCCGTTGGCGCCTATCAGGACGATGATGGTGGCTCGAGCCGGGGTGCGGTCTACATCCTGTTCCTCAATGCCGACGGTACGGTCAAAGCTGAGCAGAAGATCAGTGCCACCGACGGTGGTCTCACCGGACCACTGGATGACGGCGACCAATTCGGCCGAGACATCGACAGCCTCGGCGACTTGGACGGCGACGGCCGCGTCGAGTTGGCAGTCGGTGCCTTCCGCGGTGATGACGGGGGCTCCAATCGGGGTGAACTCTACATCCTGTTCCTCAATGCCGACGGCACCGTCAGGGCCGAACAGAAGATCAGCGACACCGAGGGTGGGTTCGCCACGACCCTCGGGAACTCCGATGAGTTTGGCCGCGATGTCGCGGGTCTAGGTGATGTCGATGGCGACGGCATCAACGATCTTGCCGTTGGCGCCGCCCTCGACGATGACGGAGGTGCAAGCGCCGGTGCCGTCTATGTGTTGTTGCTCAAAGCCGACGGAACGGTTAAAGGTGAGCACAAGATCAGCGCAAGCAGCGGTGGTTTGACTGGACCGCTTGAGGCCGCCGACCAGTTCGGCCTCGGCCTGAGTGCGCTTGGTGATCTCGATGGGGACGGCACCGTGGATCTCGTGGTCGGCGCCCACCAGGATGATGATGGCGCCGCTGCAGCGGGCGCCCTCTACGTGTTGTTCTTGAACAGCGACGGCACGGTAAAGGCCGAGCAGAAGATCAGCGCTACCAGTGGAGGCCTCACCGCCTCCCTGGACCCTGCCGACTACTTCGGGATTGGAGTGACTGCGATCGGTGACCTCGATGTCGACGGTGTGATGGATCTTGCCGTCGGCGCAACCGGCGATGATGATGACGCAACCGGGGCCGGTGCCATCCACATCCTGTTCCTCAATAGTGATGGCACGGTTGATGATGAGGCCACGATCAACACGACAGCCGGTGGTCTCACCGGTCCGCTTTTGGCCGGCGACTCTTTCGGCCAAGACATCGCCGCGCTAGGTGATCTAGATGGCGACGGCACGATACACCTCGCCGTCGGTGCGCAAAGCGATGATGATGGTGCTAGTGCCGCCGGCGCCGTCTATGTGATCGAACTGGCCTTCGATACGACCGTCACCGTCAACTCCACCGGCGATTTAGGCGATGCTAGTCCTGGAGACGACCTATGTAACACCGGCGGAACCAACGCCGAGGCTGACCCGGAATGCACCTTGCGGGCTGCCATCGAAGAAACAAACGCCTCGTCCCAGATGAACACCATCGACTTCGCCATCCCCACGTCGGATGCGAACCACTCGGCCGGAGTCTGGACGATCACGCCCACGTCGGCCCAACTTGACGCAGTGGCAGGTACGGTCGATGCAACGACTCAGACCGGCTACGCAGGCACTCCGGTTGTGGTGCTCGATGGATCGGCCCGATCTGGTTCGCCAACCGACGATGGGCTCGGCGTCGCGGCCAATGACGGCAGTATCGGCGGCCTATCGGTAGTCAACTGGCCGGACGACGCGGTCCACACCAGCTTTGACGACGTCACCTTTGTCGACCTGTGGCTCGGTGTTTTGCCAGACGGCACAACAGCGGCCAACGGATCGAGCGATGTTGTGATCTACGGAACAGCAGCAAACACGACGATCGACTCGGTCGTCGTTGCCGCCGCTGGTGCCGACTTCGGGGTCATCGTCGACAGCGCGACAACCGGAACGATCATCCGAAACAGCTGGTTTGGCGCGACGCCATCCTTTGCCGATCTTGGGCCGGCAGGAGAAGCCATCACTGTCGCCGACTCCGCGGACCTTACGATCACCGGGTCAACGTTTGGCTACTTTCCAAATGCTTCGGTCGTTTCCGCCTCTACAGGTGCGCTCACCATCACCGGTAGCGCCTTCGGCACCGATCTCACCGGAGTTCAGGTAATGCCGGTCGCTCAGGCGATCTGGACGAACGGGTCGGGCGACATCATCTTTGGCGGAACCGGAATTGGCGAGGGGAACATCGTGCGAAACGCCCTCGATGACGGGATCACGTTGGACGCTAGCTACACCGGGACCGCCTCCATCCTCGGTAACTCCTTTAGCGACAACGACGGAAGCGCCATCGACCTTGTCGACGCCACCGACGATGCCCACGGGGTGACCGCCAATGATGTCGGCGATGTCGACACTGGACCGAACGGTCTGTTGAACTACCCGGTGCTTAGCGAACCCGGAGCTGGGGCAACGACACTTGATCTCGATCTTGATGTTGCGGCCGGTAGCTACCGCATCGAAGTGTTCTCCAATCCGACCTATGGGGTCGACGCATCAGGCCATGGCGAGGGCGAGACGCTGATTCACGGCGAAACGGTTGCCCACACGGGATCAGGCTCAGAATCGTTCACGCTGACCGGCCTGCCTGCGGTAGTCGGTGGCGATGTGATGAGCGCCACCGCCACCGTCGACCTTGGCGCCGGATCATTCGGGTCCACTTCGGAGTTCTCGGCCGCGATAACCGTCTGCGATGACCCCGACGGTGACGGCCTCTGCAACCACTTCGAAGTCTTGTACGGCGACACCGACGGCGACACGATCCTCAACTATCTTGATGCCGACGATGACGGCGATGGTACGCCCACCGCTGCAGAGGTCGCCGATCCGAACGGTGACGGCGATCCCAGAGATGCAGTCGATTCAGACCACGACGGTCAACCGGATTGGCTCGACCATCCGACAGGATCGGCCCAAGGATTCGTCGCCACCGAGCAGAAAGTCTCCGATGATGTCGGAGGCCTGGTCGCTTCGTTGGGTGATGACGACGAGTTTGGCCGCGCGACCGCGTCGATCGGTGACCTCGACGGCGATGGGGTAGTCGACCTTGCAGTCGGCGTTCCCGAGGGCGATGACGGCGGCAATAACCGAGGCGGCGTGCACATCCTGTTCCTCAATGCCGACGGGAGCGTGAAGGCGGAACAGGAAATCTCAGAGTTGGCCGGTGGTGGGCCCGCTCTCGACAACAACGACAACTTCGCGTGGTCTGTCGCGGCCATCGGCGACGTAAACGGCGATGGAATCACCGATCTGGCAGTCGGCGCACAAGACGATGACGACGGCGGCAGCAACCGAGGAGCGGTCTACATCTTGTTCCTCGACACCGACGGCACAGCGAGCACCGTTCAAAAGATTAGTGACACGTCCGGCGCTCTGACGACCGCGCTGGACGACGACGACCACTTTGGCAGCGCGGTAGCAAAACTCGGCGATCTCAACGCCGACGGTGTTCCTGACCTAGCCGTCGGCGCCAGCTACGACGACGACGGCGGCAACACCAGGGGCGCGCTTTACGTGCTCTTCCTGAATGCCGATGGCACCGTGGAGGCCGAACAGAAGATCAGCGGAACCTCTGGTGGGTTCGGGTCGGGCCTGTCCAACGGCGATTCGCTTGGACTTTCATTGGCATCGATCGGCGACATCAACGGTGACGGTGTCGTCGACTTGGCGGCCGGACTACTGGCCGACGATGGCGGCACCAGCCGAGGTGCGGCGTACATTCTGTTCCTGAACGCTGACGGAACGGTGAATAGCAAACAAAGGATCTCGGACACCTTCGGCGGACTGCAAGAAAACCTCGCAGACTCCGATCTCTTCGGGTCTTCAATCGCCGGGCTCGGTGACATCGATCTCGACGGTGTTGGTGACGTTGTGGTCGGAGCGACCGGCGATGACGATGGCGGTACCGACCGGGGCGCGGCATATGTGTTATTCCTCAACCCCGACGGCACGGTAAAAGACGAATACAAGATCTCCGGAAACGCGGGCCGGTTCACAGGGCCTCTCGCCGACTCTGATCTGTTTGGAGCATCTGTCGCTGGCCTCGGTGATCTAGATGGCGACGGCACCATCGGTTTGGCGATCGGCGCCTCTGGCGATGACGACGGAGGCAGCGCACGGGGCGCGATCTACGTTCTCGATCTCGCGACCACAACACGGGTGGCAGATGCATCGGTTCGTCGCAGCGATCTTCTCTCCGCTGGAGCGCTGGATACCGCTGTGGTCAATGCCGGTATTGCAGGCCAGGCATCGACGTTCGATGGCTCAAACGACCGACTGGTTGCACCGGCAACCGACCTCACGTCGACAGCGTGGTCGCTGTCTGGCTGGATTAACGCCGCGACCTTTGGAACCGACCCCAGAATCGCAGCCAAGACAACAACCGACGGCAATACCGTCTACGAGTTGCTGATCGACGACGCCACTACCGCCTCGGGCCAGGCCATGGCCAGGCTCAAGCTCGGCGGCACTACTCACACGGTCTCGGGCGGCACAGTATCTACCGGCGGCTGGCATCACCTGGTTGCCGACTGGGACGGCGTCACACTCTCGCTTTACGTCGATGGCACCCTGGTCGACAGCACCGCAGCTGCGGGAACGATCGCCACCGACCTTGGCGTGCCGCTTACCGTTGGCAACCTGGCGGCGGCCAACCGTGGCCTGGCCGGTCGAATCGACGAGGTCCGCCTCGGTCACAGCCCTGTCGGCCCCGATCGGGTCGCTTTCGAATATGCGAACGTGAACAATCCGGGGGCGGTGCTCTCGGTAGGCGCCGAGCAGACCGGAGCCGTCGCTCCGTGGACCGTTGACGGCACCCAAACCCGCTCTGGCTCCGGCGCGGCCAGTGCTCCTCAGCCCATCAGCGGCGGGTCAGATGCGTGGTTGACAGCGATCGGTATCGACGAGCCTGGCGTGGAGTTCACCAGCTGGTGGTGGCTCTCAACAAACACCGGGATCGACCTGGCGGCGGGAACCCGCACCGGTAACGCCCCGACCGATCAGTACGAGACCGCCCTGGCTGGCGTCAGCGGTTGGGATCTAGCCACCGACATAAGCGGCACCCGAACCCAGCAGGCGACCCCCAGCGGCACCCCGTCCGCAAACCAGTGGGTCGGCGTGACCATCAGAACAGACGAAAACGGAACCTCATCGGTACTGATCGACGGCGTTGAGGTAGTTGCAGGCACCCCGCAGGGCTCCGGAATACTCAGTGGGTCGATCGGCCTACGAGCCGGTTTGCTACCGGGCGGAGAGGCTTGGTACGTCGATGACGCCCGGGCCAGGAAGTACATCAGCGCCGAGCCGACGGTGACTCTGGGGCCTCTAGAGCGGAATTAGTTGCGGTACTAGTTGTACTAATTTTAATGCGCTAGGCCTTTCGAGCCGATACACAGGCGTGGCCGCTCCGCGCCGTGTCTTTGTGGCACCGATCTTGATCGTCGCCACCGTCGTTTCGGCGGCGGTCGTGCTGTTTGCCGCGGCCGAGACCTCGAGCGCCCGATTCCTGGGCCGAACAGACAACCAGGGCAACCTGTGGACCAGCGCCCTGATCGAGTTGGACGTCACATCAGAGATCGAGAACCAGGCTCAACTGTTCCTCAACGGCAGCAATCTGTATCCAGGCCAGCCGCTTGAAAACTGCCTGCGCATCATCGATAGTAGCTCGCTCGATGAGATCGACTACCGGCTGTTCGCACCGGCAACCGAGGGAGAACTCGACCGCTTCCTCAATATCACGATCTCGACCGCCCAGTTGGCCGACGACCAGTGCATCCCCGATGAGGCAGGCGAGGTGCTCTTCCAAGGCACGCTGCGTGAACTGGCAACCCAACACAACTCGTTTTCGTCTGGACTTCGGCTAGATGCGGCGCTCCATCAGGCCGAGGTGGCGCTCCACGTCGAGGGCGCGCTGGTTGATGTCAACGAGGCACAGGGCTTGACGGTCAGCTACGACGTGGTCTTGGAAGCCAGGCCGGCATGAGCCAAAAGACTCAAGTCCAACGACTCCTTGAGAGTATCCGGGCCATAGCTCCATCAGGGTTTTGGCTGACCGCCTGGTTGTACCTGTACCTGGTAGCGGTGTTGGCCACATGGGTGGCGGCCACCTGGTTGCTGACCCCCTGGTCTCCGGTTGTCGTCACCAGCGGATCGATGGCGCCTTCGATCCGGGCCGGCGATCTGGTCTTTGTGGCGGCCCCGGCCGACGACTTGATCTCACAGAACTCGGTGATCACCTTCCGAGATCTAGAAGGCGAGCTGGTGACCCACCGGGTCTTCGCCGTCGAAGACGACCATGTCGTGACAAAGGGCGATGCCAATGAGGTACCAGACACCGACCCGGTAGCGCTCGACCAGATCGCAGGGATCGGCCGCATGGTTGTTCCCCTTGTCGGCCTGCCGGTGGCCTGGTGGCTTGGCGGCTGGATAGCGCCGGTCGTGGCCTGGATCGTGCTCACGGTGATCGTCGCCGGATTCACCCTGAACAGAACGGTTCGGCTCCCTCCCCAGCAGGCTGAAGATCGTCGCCCCGGAGCAAACGTCACCCAAAAAGCGGTGCGTCAGGTTCGGGTTCTTGTCGCGCTGATGATTCTCGCTCAGTACGTCATCGACCCCAATCGGCTGCAGGTAACCGAGCTTGCGCTCAACCCATCGCTGACGCTGGTCATCACGATCGCCGTGCTGCTCATCACAAACTACCTCTCGGCCAAGGCCCGAGAGTCGGGCAATGCCGCCATGGCCGACAGAGCATCGGCCATCGAACTCACCATTGACACCATCCTGGTTATCGGTCTGGCGACGGCAACGGGAACCTCAGGAATCGGCTGGGTGCTGTTTGCGCTGCCCATCGTGGAGGCCGCGGTTCGCTTCCGGCTTGGCGCCGCCCTCCTGCACTGGGTCCTGCTGACCGCCACCACCATCGGCCTGTTGATCCTTACCGCCGACGTTCAGGGTCTAGCGCCGAGCCAGCTACTGGAAGAGCTGGAACGCCTAATCGATCAGCTGAGCGTGCTGCTGCTGGTGGTTATCCCAGCGGCGTATCTGGCTGAACAGCTGGTCATCGACGTCGTTCGCCACCGCACCGCCACCGGCCGGGCCCAGGAGCGAAGCGAGCTGTTGCAGCAGGTGGTCGACCTCGGCAGGCAGGTGACCAAACTCGATCGTTCCCTGCTCGACACGCTGGCCGACGCAGCCCTGTCCCTGGGGTTCGCCAGGGCCGACATAGCGGTGCGTTTTGATGGTTCGCAAGACTGGACCGTCGTCGCTCAAGCCGGCAACGACAAAGGTGGCGCCCTACCGGTCCCGGGAATGGCCGGAAGCGGTTTGCGTGATCAAGATCTTGCAGAATCGGCGGTGGTGGTCGATGGGCTCGATCCTGAAACCGATGAACGAGTGGCGCTGAGGGCCAGCGGCTGGAGCACGATCGTGCGGGTGTCGATCCCCAACGCCGCCGCCGATTTGATCGCCCTACGAGCGGTGTTGGCCTCGGATGAGGCCGACCGGGATGACAGAGTCGACGCGCTCACACTGCTGGTTGGGCAGGCCTCGGTCAGCATGGAAAACAACCGACTGGTCGACGAACTACGGGCGCTGAACGAACGGGTCCAACACGAGGCCAGCCACGACGCCTTGACCGGCCTGGCTAACCGCTCACGGCTTCTCAAGAGACTGTCGACCGAAGTTGAGACCGCGGCGGTCGGAAATGGCGTCGGCCTGCTGTTCCTCGACCTGAATGGTTTCAAGCCGGTAAACGATCGGCTTGGTCACGACGTTGGCGACGAACTGCTCTGCGCTGTAGCTGGCCGCATGGAAAGGCTGGCGGGCGAGTTCGACCTTGTCGTTCGGCTCGGGGGAGACGAATTCACCGTTCTCATGAGCGGGTTGGCCGATCGCAGCGAGATGGACCCGATGGTCCACCAACTCATCGAAACGATCTCCCAACCGTTCGCACTGACCCACGAGAAGGTCCGCATCTCCACCTCGCTCGGGGTGGCGTTCACCGACTCGGTGATCGAACCAGCAGAGCTAATCCGCCAGGCCGACGTAGCCATGTACCAAGCCAAGGGCGACAAGGTCGACCCGGTGCGGCGCTACGAACCGGCGATGGACATGGAAGAACACCGACGGGCCAAGCTAAGCGTTGGCCTCGATCAGGCCATGGAAACCGGTGCTCTGCATCTGCGGTACCAGCCGATTGTCACCAGCGGCCGGAACTCGCGACTGGTTGGCATGGAGACGCTGTTGCGTTGGGAGCACCCCGAGTTTGGTCGCGTGTCACCGGGGGAGACGATCGAGGTGGCCGAGAATGCTGGTCGGGCTGCCGACCTGAACCGGTGGATCCTCACCAGAGCGTGCCAGGATGCGGTGGGGCTAATGAACCATCCCGCGGTCAACAATGATGACCTGTTCCTCACGGTCAACGCCTCGCCGGTTGAGCTGCAACTCTCATCGCTGGCCGGATCGGTCGAAGCAGCACTCGACGTGTCCGGACTTCCGGCGACCAGCCTGTTGATCGAACTAAGCGAACGACTCTCTGCCGACGAGGATGCTCTGGTCTCGGCCAACCTGGAACGACTAACCGCACTCGGCGTGCAGGTTGTCCTCGACGACTTCGGCCAGGGTCGCACCGCTCTCGCCCACCTGCGTCGACTGGATCTCGCCGGCATCAAGTTGGATCGAAAGCTCCTACTCAACGCGGTCGACCGCGAGGAAGATCGGATTGTTGTGGTGGCGATCGTCGACCTTGCTCACAAGTTGGGGATCTCGGTCATCGCCGAGGGAGTTGAGACGGCGGAGCACAAGGTCATCGCCGACACCGCTGGAGTCGACTTCCTGCAGGGCTACTTCTGCGGGCAGCCAAAGACCCCGGCCGAGTTCGTCGGCGAGACCGAACCCGTGGCCCAAGTGCGCCCCGCAGCGCGTATCGAAAAGTTCGTGAGCTAATGGCCCGCCCAGTGGTTTCGCAGAGCAAAAGAGTGTGGGAGACCGCGGCTAACCGGCGGCTGGCCAGGACAACGTCGCGGGCCTTCGCTGCGGCGTTCGCCTGTTTGCTTGTCTCTAGTCTTGTGGTCGATCGGTCGACCTCGGCCCTGGAACGCGATGGTACCGCGGCCGCCGCGGCGTTCACATCGGGAACGATCTCGCTGAGCGATGACGACGAGGGCCGGTCGCTGGTCAACCTTCAGGAGATGGTCCCCGGCCGTCCTCACACCATCTGTATCGAAGTGACATACGACGGTTCGGTTCTCCCAATCGACCTGACCCTCGAGGCCGAAGTCGAGGGCGACCTAGCCGATCAGCTACTGGTTACGGTTGAAGGCGGCGAAGGCGGCGGCTTCGATGACTGCACCGACTTTCGTCGCGACGCCGAAGTCTTCACCGGAACCCTTCGAGGACTTGGGTTGCGGCCGTCCACGGTTGCTGTTTTCACCTCCGATGGTCAGAGCCGAACCTTCCGTTTTCAGTTCGACCTAGAGGACGATGCCTCGGCCATGGGCCGCAGTGTTTCAGCCGATCTCGTTTGGGAAGCGGCGCCCAGGTGAGTGCGTGGCGATCGTGGGGCGGTGCTGTGGCTGGGATTTTCGCCATGGCCGTGATGTCTGCGCTGCTCATAGCCGGCACCGACTCAAAGGCCAGCTTTTCCGACAGTGTTCGACTGGGTCGCAATGAGTTGGTCGCAGGCACTGTCGACCTCTCGCTCGGCAGCTCGTTCACCCCGATTGTGGTCGAGAACATCGCCCCCGGCGACCGCTCAGCGGTGTCGCTAGCGCTTCGAAATGAAGGAACGCTGCCGCTTGTGGTGCAGGTCGATGTTCTCGAAGAAGTGATCGACGACGGGTCGGGAGCCATTACCGATCTGACCCTGCGGTCGTGGTTTGCCCCGGTCTGTGACGAGAATTCCCAGCCACCGTCGGAGACCGATCCGGTGCAGATCGAGAACAGTCGCCTAGCGCCGGGGGAGACCGGCAACTTCTGTCTGTCGGTGAGTCTGCCGCTATCTGCTTCAAATTCTTCTCAAGGTCGGGCAGTGAACTTCACGATCATAGTTACAGGAGTCCATGACCTCGACCGAGATCCGAGCGCAAGTCAGCTCGACGGACCCGCAGCGGAGATAGAGGCGTAATGAAGCCGACAGTCAAAAAGATCGCACGTAAGGCGGTCACCGGACTCATCATCGTCGGCTACTGCACGATTGGCCTCGTGGCCTTCGCTGTTCTCAGCGGCTATCGGCCGGTGGTTCTCACCAGTGGGAGCATGGAACCCAGCGCTGGCGTTGGCTCGTTGGTCATCGCTGCGCCAACCGAACCGGCCGATGTGGCGGTTGGCGACATCCTGGTCATGAACAAGCCGGGGGGCTTGCTTGTCACCCACCGGGTAACGGAGCTGACAGACGACGGTTCGGCCCTGTTGGCCACAACGAAGGGCGACGCCAACGAAACGGCTGACCCCGAGCCTTATCTCTTGGCCGATACCCACCTGACCGGGCGGTTTGTCCTTCCCGGTGTTGGAACGCTGCTAACCGGGCTGGCCAACCCGCTGGGACCGGTGGTTCTGGTTCTTGCATTGGCCCTTGCCGTCACGCTGACGATGATGGTCCGAGGATCTCGTTCGCCGGTCGAGTCTGAGGCGTCGATCTCGGTCGGCTCGACGGAGCAGGATAGCTCGACAGAGCTGGGCGGCTCGGAACGCGCTTCCAGGCCTGCGACAAGTCGCGGCGTCAGGCTGCTTGCGGTCCTCGGTCTTATGTTGGGCTCGGTCTCGCTGATGAGCGTCACGTCGCTCGCCCTGTTCACCGACTCCGAGACCATTACCGGCAACCAGTTCACGATCGGCTCGGTGGACCTGACCGTGTCGCAGAGTTCGGCGTTGGTCACATACACCTCGCCGCCCATGAACCCGGGTGACCAGTTCACCGCACCTCTCACCGTCTCGAACGTCGGGTCCCTCGACCTGCGTTATGCCATGTCGTCAACCACGACCGAAGACGTTGCCGCCGCTCAATTGGTACTGACGGTCAAGACCGGTGTGACCACCTGCGACGACGCAAACTGGGCCGCCACCGGTGCCTCGATCTACACCGGGGTGCTTGGCACAACGGGCGGCACCGCAGCCATCGGCTCAGCGGCACAGGGCGCTCAAGCCGGCGACCGGCCACTGACCGCCTCGACGAACGAAGTGCTCTGCTTCAACGTGACGCTGCCGACGGCAGCTACCAACGCGGTCCAGGGTCTGACCACAACTGCGACATTCGCCTTCGAAGCCGAGCAGACCGTCAACAACTAGTACGGCAAGAGTTAGCTGGGCTGGCTAGTCGCAGCAGCTGTCGTCTGCGCTGGTGGCGGCCATGGCTGCCTGATGGCAGTAGCAGCTGGCTTTGATTTCGATGTCGGCCCGGGCCGCCGCAAGATCGAGCTGCTGTTTGATCAACAGCGACTCGACGGTCTCGCCTCGCTTGGACAAACACTCGTGCAGTCCGAACAGGCTCCAGATGTTGTTTGGATGTTGGCTGGCTCGGCTCAGTGTGGCATCGAGCCCAAGGTCGGCCCGGTAGACCGCCTCGGCCTCTTCGTATCGTTGCTGCTCCAGCAGCAGGGCGCCGAGGGCGTGGCGGGTCGGCTGCATCCAACCCCATGGTTCGTCGTAGTCGAGGGCGTCCTCGATCTCTACTGCTCGCCGTAGATGAGCGAAGGCCACGTCGTGATTGCCTCGGCGATATTCGAGCTCGCCGTCGAGCATCTCGTCTGCAACCTGCAGCAGATCGACCACGGTGTTGTTGTGGACCCGGCGGGTCTCCGGCACAAGATCTCTCGCTTCGATGTACCGAGCCTTGTGGGCTTCAGCCTCATCGATGTTGCCAAGCGCCGAGTGGGCTACCGCCTTGGCATAGAGCGTGATGGCGGTGGTGGCCGAGTACAACTCGGTGTCTGCCGGCAGCTCGGAATCGATCAGCTCCTGCCACTTGCCGAACCGAACCAGGACATGCACTCGCATGGCGATGAACGCTTCGGCGGCGTCGGCGAACGGTGGCGACTCGACCCGTAGGAAGTCTTCCGGAATGGTGGCGATCAGTTCGTCAGCTGCGGCCATCGCCGGCTCGTATTGGCCTGCGAACATGGCGCCGTAGATCACAAAGTGCTGGTTGTGGTTTGCGTAGAGCGTCCAGACGTTAAACATGCCCTGACGTTCGAACCAGAGCCGATCGGCTACGACCGCTTTCTGGTTCCAGTGCACCACGTCGTGGTAGTTGCCGCATAGAACGTCGATGTGGGTCGGCATGTGAATCAGGTGTCCACACTGGGGCATCATCTCCCGCAGCCGATCCCCATGACGTAGCGCAGCCTCAGGTGTTGGTGACATCTCCATCAGATGCACGTACAGATGCAGCAGGCCGGGGTGGTCCCAGCTCCCGGGGAGCTCGGCAAAGGCTCGCTCGAGGACCCGCTGAGCCTCGACCGTGCCAGCATCTTCGGCGGGCTGACCGGTCTGGAGGTCCCACATCTTCCACGGCGTCTCGTTGAGGATGGCGTCGACGAAGACGGCTTGAATCTCCAAGTCGTCTGGGTGGGCTGCCGCCACCTCCCGCATGGCGTTTGTGAACGCCTTATTCCACGGCATCTGATCCTCGATCGGATCTCGCTGGGGGTAGCGGCTTGGCAGCGCCTCGATCAGCGCCGCTTCCGGAGGGGTCACGTTCCCGGCGAGGCCGAGCGCAACCTGAGTCGAATCGAAGGCCTTACCGAGGGCCTTGGAGAGGCTGACCGGGTCCATCTTGTCCCACGCCATGTTGTAGTTCGGGCCGATGCCGATGGCCACACCCCAGTGGGCCATGGCGCAGTTCGGGTCGGCCTCGATGGCCCGCTCGAAGCAGGCGATGGCTTCGCCGTGGTTGAAGCCCAGAAGCCAGTTCAGCCCTCGGTCAAACCACAGCTGCGCTTCGGCCGAATCGGTGGTCACCGAGCGCGAATAGGTACCGAGGTCGTAGTAGCCGTCTTCCATTTGATCCATCATCGCTCAGCCTGGCGACGACTGTAAACAACCGGGCCGCTTCAGCTGATGAGGGTGGCCGTTGGGGCCAGCCTGCTCTCGACGATCGCCGCCAGTTGATCGGGGTCATCGGGGGAGATCACCGGATGTACCGCTCTGCCGACGTGGAAGGCCACGGCGGTGTGCTTTGAGGAACGGTTCCGGTCCCAGGTGAAGAAGTATCGCGGTCGGCGAAAGCCGAATCCGACCAGCCGGTAACGGCCGCTGAGCACACCGATATCGATCAGCTCGATTTGTTCGATGTCGGCGTAGGCGATGGTGTGGTGGCGACCGGGTAGACCGTAGCTCTTGATGGTTACGCCGTTGTCGTCGACCCTGACGGTTTGGTCTTCGTAATTAGAGATGGGATGTTCTGCCATGGCAGCGTTCAACTTTCGGGTTGTGATTTGGCGTGGGACTGGAGGTCGTCGTGGGGTTGGGCCTGAATCGTGTCGTCGATCCAGTTGGTGAGCAGGCCGAGGAGCTCGGGGTCGACCGGCCGCTTGGCCTGTTTCTTGTAAGTCTTTAGCGATGGTGCTCCCGGCTCGGTTCTGAGGAGATGGGTTAGGTCATCGATCACCCGCACGGTGCACGGGCCGGGAACCAGTTGACGGATTTGTTCGGTATGGGCCGGGTCGACCTGTACGTCGCTAGCGCCGGTGACCGCCAGCACGGGGGTATCGATCAACCGCAGCGACGGCGCGGGATCGTGGGCCATAAACTCTCGGAGCCACTTGGCGTTGATCTTGACCAGCTGGACCCGAACCGTGTCTTCGGTGGTGGCGGCGATCTGCTTCAGTCGTTTGTCTTGGATGGCGGCCAGGTCTTTGCGCAGCAGCTTGAGCAGCAGAGCCACCGGTCGGGGTAGTGTGCCCGACAGCTGTTTCGCCTGCCAGCGAAGCACCGTTCTACCGTCGGTTGCCGGGCAGGCCAGCAGGATTGTGCCGGCTAGGTCGGGGTCGCTGTCGTTGAGTTTTGTGGCTGCCAGTTCGGCAGCGATGATCGCCCCTTCGCTGTGCCCGATGACAAACACCTGCTGCTCGTCAACCTCCGGTCGCTCCCGGAGTGCGGCGAGCGCCGCTCGGGCGTCGGCCACGTTGTCGGCAAAGCCGCAGGCGTGATAGTCGCCTTCACTGGCGCCAACGCCTCGCTTATCGAAGCGGAAGCTGGTGATCGAAGATCGTTCGAGGTGTGCCGCGATCTGGGCCATTACGTCGATGCTGAGCTTCTTGGTGTTCGAGTCGCGATCGAGCGGGCCGGAGCCACTTATAAGCAGTGCCGCGGGCCCCGGTTTGCTCGGGTCGCCGCAGGCCAGGGTTCCGCCGAACTTCAGTGGCCCGCTGTAAAACGTGATCTCGGTAGCTGTCATTTTGAATCCTTCAGATCCGATTGATATCAATAATGATAATATTCCCGATGTTGAGAGTCAAGAGGTTCCGCGGGCTAAGCTCAGTCACCGTGGGCACCGAGCCGAAGCGAGACTTGCTACTCCATGCGATCCGTCTGCGAATCGTGCAAGCGCTGGTCAACCAGCCGCTGACCCCTGCAGGTTTGAGTGAGTTGCTCGGCGACGTGGCTCCGGCAACCCTTTACCGTCACATCAACCAACTTCACGCTGGCGGCCTTATCGAAGTGGTCGAGCAGCGTCAGGTCAGAGGTGGAACCGAACGCACCTTCGGTGTGGTCCAGGGGGCGGGTTCGCTCGACGAGGCCGACCTAGACGGCGTTGGCTCCGATGAGCACTTCCGATACTTCGCTACCTTCGTCGGCACACTGCTCGGCGACTACGCGGCCTACCTCCGGAATGCCGAATCCGAGACCCAGGCCGACTTGCAAGCCAACTTCCAACCCGACTTCGAAGCCGATGGCGTCGGTTATCGACAGGTCGCTCTGTGGCTCGACGATGAAGAGTTCGAAGAACTGACAAATGAACTGCGGGCAGCGCTTGCGTCGAGACTCGATCGCCAACCAGCCCCTGGAAGACGGCGCCGCCTCGTCACCTCCATCCTCATGCCCGACGATCGCGGCACCCCGGATCAAGATCAAGACTCGGGCCAAAATCCAGACCCCGCCCAAAATCACGGTGAGGCAGGCAAGGCATGACTCCTGAGCGCTTTTCACCGAGCAGCGACCCCGGCGAGGTGAGTCGATACTTGCAAGAGTACGGCTTTGCTATCGTCGATGATCTCGCCGACCAGACGCTGCTCGATCAATTGGCCCAGCAGGCGCAGCCATACATTGACGCTTCGGCTACCGGTCGGGATGTCTACGACGGGCAGTTCACCCGCCGCACCGGAGCGCTGATCGCTCGTTGTCCCGCCGCTCGCCAATTGGTGATGGATCCCCTGGTCGTTGCAACCGTTCGGGAGTTCCTGCATCAGGCGACCACCGTTCAACTTCACCTCACACAGATCATCTCGATCGAACCGGGGGAGAGCGCCCAGAAGCACCACCGCGACCAGATGGCATTCGACTTCTATCCGTTCCCTCCCGACTATCACGTGCAGTGCAACACGATGTGGGCACTGACCGACTTCACCATCGAGAACGGCGCCACTCACATCCGACCGGGAACAAGTGGGCTGAGCGATGAAGCGTCCGAGTCTGTGCCGGCAATTCAGGCCGAGATGCGCCGAGGTGGGGTGCTGTTCTACGACGGGAAGGTGCTTCACGGTGGAGGGGCAAACGTCAGCTCGGAGACCAGAAGAGGCGTCAACATCACCTACGCGGTCGGTTGGGTTCGACAGGAAGAGAACCAGTTCCTGGCCTGCCCTGTCGAGATCGCCAAGACACTCGACGATGAACTGCTCAAGATGATGGGCTACCAGCAGGGAGCCTTTGCGCTCGGCTATGTCGGCGACCAGCAGGACCCGCTTGCGGCACTCCGAGGTACGGACGAAAAAGCTCGCCTGGTCTCAGAGTTCGCCGAATCCGGCGAGGCCTTCAAGAAGTTCACACAAGACTTCGTACAGGATCTCGACGGCGAGCCAAACACACCTTCCGACTGACCCGGGACCCTCCCTAGACCGGTTTCTAGCGTCGAAAGTCGCGTTGGTCGAAGAATTTCGCGGCCAATATTCCATGTCATCGTCGCGGCCTGGCTTCGACCCTCCCAGCTCCTGAAATCAGCCTCGGGAGCCATACTCGGACAGCTACACGCCTGCGTTCAAAATGCCCTCGGGGTGTGAAGGGGCGTCACACATTCCTTAGAGAGCCGATGGATAATGATTTTCCTAGGCACGGCTGAGGAGTTGTTGTGGGAGTCATTGTTATCTTGATCGCCATAGTTGTTGTCATCGCCGGAATCACGGTGATGATCACTCGGTCGAGCGCTCAGGCACGGCTCACCATTTCCTGCTGGTGGCAGGACAATATCGAACCTCTGTTTCGGCCCGAACGAGCGCTTGATGGCTTGAAGCTTCAGAAAGAGATCCTGCGAGTAGCAGTGCCGGCGTCGACGGTGCTCTCCGTAAGCGGCGAGCTGCGGGTGATCCCCAAGGTCACCATCGAGCTGTCAGACCGAGACTGGTCGACGTTGGAATGTTCACCGCTCGGTTTTGCTCAGATCGTCTCAGACCTAGAAGCGGAGCTGATGCGACGTCTCGATGGTAAAGCGGTGGCCAGCGCCAAGCCGATCCGGATGGAGCTTGTCATGGCCCCATGGGCTAGGCCCGGACGTCCCAGAGTCAGCCGGTCGACCGACTCTCGGGCCTTCACATCAACTCCGATGCCAAATCGAACTGCGAATCAAACCCCGTCCGCACCCCTCAGCCCAACGTCGGATGTGGCGCTGGCGAAGACAGACGTGATGCCGGCGGGACTTACCGGTGCCGCGATCTCGACGACCATGGTTGCCGAACCGATCCCGAAGACGCGGCAGGCACCGCCGCTGAGCCCGGCCGATCTACCCCGACCGGTCGTGGCCATCAAACCGACCGAACTGTCGGCTGATGCGAAGTTGATCCCGGTCACCCCGGCCGACCGAGCGGTTGACTTCGCCACCGAAGATCACCTCAATCAGGACGGCAGGCGCTGCTGGACGATCGGTCGCACCAGCGCTGTCACCATCGATCACCCCGAAGTATCCAGTGCCCACGCCCAGTTCGCATTGGCCGCGGGCGTCTGGCGGGTCCGAGATCTCGACTCCACGAATGGGACCTTCTTGAACGGCAAACAGGTAGTCGAGAGCGAGCTGCTCTCCGGCGACGAGATACGACTCGGCCCGACCGGCCCCGAGTACCTGTTCGAGATCAGAAGGCCGACGGAATGACCGGCTGGGTGAGCCAAGCCATGACGAGCCGTTCACACCCCCGGGCGGCGCCCGGTTCGAGCGGGGCACTTCTGCGGGCCGAATCCCCGGAGGCGGTGCGAGAGCTGCGTTCGGGTTCGATGGCCAGTATCGGTCGAGCTGGCAGCATTCCTGTCGGGAGCGCAAACGACCGTGTCCCCGCCATCGCCGCGGTACTGGAATGTGCCGACACCAACTGGACGGTCAGAGTTCCGATCGAGACCAAGCTGTGGATCGATGTGATGGTCGACGGCGTACGGTTGTGGGCCGGAACCGGCGGCCAGATGTGCGCCCGATCCGAACCGAACGCCGAGCTGCGAGTACGGACAACCACCGATCATCATCGGGTTGGCATTACCTTTGCGACCGATCAGCGGTTCTCGATACCGGCGAGTGGCCAAACCGTGGCCGCCGACCTGATACTGACGCCGGAGAACCCAAACCACAGAGCGTGGATCGTGGCTTGCGGCGAGCGGCTGCGATACTGGAACGCTCCGTCCCTCAAATCGGCCGAAATCGCCAGGCTGCTCGGCTGCAGTCAAACCAACGCCACGACCAAGATGAACAGGGCACGAGACGAGATCCAGGTCTGGGCCGAAGCGTCACAGGTCGATCTGGAAAATCGGGACGAAGCCGTCGACTGGCTGGTGTCAACCGGTGCGGTCACCGTCGAGATCTATCGCCGTGCACTGGAGTTCGAATCCGAGCAACTGAGGAGCAGGACGTGAGTGGGCCAGGAAGCCACAATCTTAATAGCGGCCCCAATGGTGGTCATAACAATGGGAACGGATCCGGGAACGGATATAACCCCCGACCCACCGCCAGTTCGATGATCGGCAACACCACCGCGTTCGGCAACGGGCAGCCGAATGGAAGCCCAAACGGGACCGCAGCTAGGCCGACGCCAGTCCCGGTTCCACAACCGCCTGCGACGTACGCAGGACCGAGCAACAACGGGCGGACGACCGAGCGCCAAGACAGACCGATTCGTGGCCTGAGGAGGTTCTTTCCCTGGCTGGCCGGTGCCGACCCGGAGATCCTCAAGGACTCGAAGGAGCAGCTGTTCTTCTCGCTGCTCGGTGCATCGCTACTGATCCCGTTCACCCTTTCGACGATCGGCATCGCCGTTCTGTTGCACACCATGACCGGCACCACCGACCGGGTGCAACCCTGGTTCGTCGTCGCTGGCGTCATCTGGGGTGTGCTGGTGGTGATCGTGGACCGGCTGCTGTTGAAGCCCCGCTACAACGCCCGCGATCTTCGCCACCCGGAACAGTCGAGCGTCTTCGATTGGGCACCAAAGGTGGTCATCGCCATCCTCCGGGTCGGGCTGGCCATCGCCCTCGCTCTTGTGGTGTCGCGGCCGTTAGTAGCGCTGATGTTCTCCGAGGAGGTCGAGCGGGCGGTGGAGCTAGAGGCGACGACGAACTTCCAGAGCGATCGTGACAAGGCGATCGCCGAGATCGAGCAGCGTCGTGACGATTCGATAGCCCGCCTCGAACCGTCTGCGGACAGCCGGTCGGAGCAAACCGAGACCGAGATCGCACGTTTGCAGAACGAGATCAACGCCGCGTCGACCGCGTACGCCAATCAGGTCGACCTCTGCGCCCAGGAGCAGGTAAACGGCAACGGCAACGATCGGGGCGGCGGGTTCGGCCCGGTCGCCACCCAGCTGTGCGCTCAGGTGCCGGGGCTCAAAGCAACGCTCGATCAAACCAAGCAGACAAACGAGCCGATACTGGCCGGGCTGCGGTCAGAACTGGATCAGGTCAACGCACCGATCCAGCAGGTAGTCGACGAGGCCAACCAAGCTATCGCTGCGCTGCCAACCGCCCCCGAGCCGGTGGAGCTCGGGCTTTGGGACCGTATCGATCGGGCCCAGGAAGAAGTAGATGCCGGTTGGCTGTACGGCCTCGAAGCGTTGTTGGTGCTGCTCGACTCGTTGCCTGTCCTGGCCAAAGTTCTGTGGGGCCAACGAGCGCATGACCGCATCCAAGCCCGTCAGGCCTCGGAGTCTTACACCCAGCATCTGATCGAGAGCGAACAGTACGTAAGGCTGCTGAGCGGCACGCAGTCGGTAGAGCTCGACTTCGGTGACGGTGAGGTCAGCCCTCATCAGGCCGGATCTAACCAGGTTGGTCAGCCAAGCGAGCCGAACAAATCCGACATCGATCTCCGGGGTGACAGCCGATCGGTTGGGATTCCCAACTCCGCTGAATTGCTCACCGTCGCCGGTCGTTTGATTCGAATCACCGGCCAGTTCGAAAACAGGGGCGGGTTCGGCTGGATCCGTTCGGGCCAGCTTGAACGCCGCGCCGCCGGAGACGTCGCCGCCGACCACGGAGTTGCGGTCAAAGTGCCCCTCGGCGGCGCCTTCGCCGGCCAGATGCTCAGCAACGAAATCAAGGTCTTGAACCAGTTCGCTGGCAGCCTCACACTCACCGCCTCACCGCTGCTGACCACCGCGCCCGATGATCTGAACCACCCGGTTCTGGTCACCGAGTTCTTCCCCCGAACCTCGCTCGATCAGTGGTTGCTGAAGGGCACAAACGTGCCTGCGGTGCCGATTCCCGCCTGGCTGCTGCTCGGCTGGCTGGCAAACATCGTCGATGCCCTGGCTGAACTGTGGACGGTCAACCTGGTCCACGGCGATGGCAAGCCGACCAATCTGCTCGTCGTCGGCCCGGCCGAAGGCGAAGACGTCGACTTCATCTACCCGTACCTCCCAAAGGCCCCCGGCTCGCTTGTGCTCTGTGACTTCGGAAGTGCAGGCCAGGAAGGCCAGCCGGTAAAGACCTACGTCGACTACTTCACTCCGCCGGAGTACTACAACGGTGCCGGCCTGTCTCGCCTCGGCGATGTGTACTCATTCCTCGGTGCAACCGGACATTGGCTAGCTCACCTGTCGCACCCCGGCGGCGAGCAGAACCATGCGGTGCCAGACGAGATCAACCAGCTGCTGGCCACCTGGCTAAGCGGCAATCCTCGATCCAGGGTGCTGGGTACGCAGGAAAGAACATCTGCGGACGACCTCGCCCGGCTCTTGCGGGAACAGATCGACCTTGTACACGACAGCCTCAAGGGTCAGGGCATCGACGGGCAGCTGCTACACGCCCAGACGGTCGCGGTCTAGGAGCCCACGATGGAACTGACAATCACCACAGTCCTCGTGCTCGCCGCCGTCTTCGTCACCGGCATGGCTACTGCATCTGTGTTCGACCTCCCCAAACGTTGGCGCCGTTGGCGAACTTCTTCGGTCACCGCCGACGAGGTCGCTGGTGCCAACGAGGTCACTACCAACAAGGTCACTGCCAACGAGGTTGTCACTGCCAACGAAGTCGGGCCCGACGTGGTTGCGGAGATCCCGCTGACCCGGGTCTCGCCAGGTTTCTCCTCGGAGGGTGAGGTCCGGTCGCAGGATCACACGGTGGAGATCCTGCGTATTCCACCTACTCGGATGGCCGGGGCTGGCCTCGCTGTTGGAAGCGGGGTCACGGCGTTGGAGCTGTATAACCGGCAGCCGACCGTCGAAGCAGGCGAGCCGATCGTGATTTCACCGGCCGCCCCGTCCCCCTGGTTCGTCGACGCCGACTGCGAAGTGCTGCTTCATCAGGTCGACAGAGACCTGTGGGTGGCGACCAAGACCCGGGGATCGGCCTCGGTGTATCTCGGGAATCTTCTCCTTGGCACTACTGCGGTACCAATCACCGCCCACACGTCCTCTCTGCGGGTGAAGGACTCTTCCAGCCAGCAAAGCAGCGGTCGCCAGTCGACCATTGACCTGAGCGCAGTTGCCGCCAGTGTCTCGTCCCGACGGCTCTCTCTGGTTCAGGAACGTCGTGACTGGTCAACCGAGACCGCGCACACGTTCGCCGCTACCAACGCCCTCTACGATTCGGTGGTCGCAATGTCGTTGTTCGCCGAACGTGGGCTCGACGACGATCAGCGAAACAAGCTTGGCCGCCTCCTGGCCGATTCCGGCACCGTGTTCGTGCCGACCATGGCTGTGCGGTATAGCGTCTCGTCGCTTCTAGCTATGGTCCACGAGATCTGCGGACAGGACGAAGTCGACATCGCCGTTGCCATGGTGGGCACGACCGGAGATAACGAGATCGTTTTCGGTTCGTCTGATGGGGTGACCTGGCAGCAGAATAACGGTCGAGATCAGCATGAATTGCAGAGCAGCAAGGTGTTCTCCAATGCCATCAACATTGGCCAAGCCTCGGTGGCCGATCAAGCGGAAATTGTGGTCAGCTTGCCGAACCGTCAAGGCGCCTACACGCTGGCACTTTCGCCGAGCCAGGTGCCACGGCAACTCAAACTCGACGCTGGTTCTTAACGGCGATCTCGGCCCCGAACCGGCTCGTTCACTCGGGTCTCATGGCGGCCGGCTTGCCAAATCCGAGATATCTTGCGGTTGTGTCTACTTTTTGAACCGCTCAGGACTTAGTACTCCGTGACCCTCGACTTTGAGCTCTGGTACCAGGCGGAGTACCCACGCCTGGTCAACACGTTGGCCGTGGTCACCGGCGACCGTCAGTTGGCGGTCGAAGCTGCCTCCGAGGCGTGTACTAAGGCCCTGGCCCGGTGGAATCGGGTTGGGGCTATGGAACGTCCCGGCGGCTGGGTTTATCGGGTGGCGTTGAACGAGAGTCGTCGTCGAGCCAAGCGTGGCGCGCTCGAGCGTCGACTGCTGGCTCGCAAGCTAGTCGAGGTCGAGCCGATCGCTCCGCCGGTCCACGGCGACTTGGATCTCTGGTCTGCGGTTGCCCGACTGCCCGAACGAACAAAAGAGGCCGTGGTGCTTCGCTATGTCGCCGACCTGACCGAGCCGGAGATCGCTAAAGCGCTTGGGGTTAGTCGAGGAACGGTGGCCACGATGCTTCGGCGGGCCCACATGAAACTGGCAGAAGAGCTCGGATCGAAAGCCCCGACGCCCACACAGGAGTTAGCCGATGTTTATAGACGATGAACTCGAGGCCGCAGGGCGCCGGGTAGCGAACAACCCGGTTGAAGCTCCGCCGATGTTGGGTGATCTTCAGCAAGAGGTCCGGAGGCGCCGCAACAACGTGAGGTTCTTCGGGGCCGTTTCGGTCGCCGCGGTGATGTTGCTCGGTGGCGGAGCCACCGCTCTTTTGAGGCTGGACGACCAGGTACAGGTGGTATCGGCCTCACCCGCTCCCGAAGGTCTCGCTAACGATTCAGAGTCCAGCGAGGCTTCCATCGCCGACTCTGATGGCGGCGGCCCTTCGAGCGGCTCGCTCTCGGACGAGGAGCCGTCCGAGAGCGAGCCCTTGAGTTCGCAGTCTTCGGACGAGAAATCAAAGGCCAATGGGCATGACTCGTCGTTCCATTACGAGTTCGACTCCGAATCGAACGAGCTGAGTGCTCAGTTCGGTACGTGGTGGACCAGTACCGAATACGCCGTTGGGGATGAGGCTGAGGCCAGGGCGGCCGACGCCGCTGCAGCGGCCGACGAGGTTCGCTCGGTCGACGGAAACGATGTTTGGATCGAACGATTCAAGCGCGACGACGGCACAGATGGCGTCTCGGTCTCCACCCTTCGAGATGGACGGTTCGTAATGGTCTCCGGACCAGCAGATTTGGAGGACAAGCTGGTGGACTCGGTTTCCGCTACCCACGATGACCAGTCGGGCTGGTTCGACAAAGACTGGCCCGCGTTCCCGCAATTCGCTCCTGACTTTACTGACCTGCCGAGCCCACCTGCTGGTATCGCCCCCAAGGACTGGGATCCCAAGGACTGGGATAGCTACGCCGAAAAGTGGGAGGAGTACGGCAAACTCTGGGAAGACTGGGCCGACGAACGTTTCGGCCAGTGGGGTGACCACGCCCACGACGACGAGAGCGATGACTCGGACGAGTCGAACGACAAGTCGAAGGGCGACGACGAGGCATCCGATCACTCCGATAGTTCGGAAAGCGAGTCGGACAAATCAGAAGAGTCGTCAGGCGAGTCGCACACTCACACTGGCGATTGGGAAGAGTGGTCCGACTGGGTCGAAGAGTGGAGCGACTGGGCCGACTCCTTCCATCACGATTGATCAGTTACTGGATCGATCGGCTGCGGGTTTGACCGGCCGGTCTAACGGTCGACTGATTCGAGGGATGAGCCAGCCGTTTAGAAGTTGGGCCATCTCCGTCACCGGAATCGTGTGGTCGGCCAGACCTGCTCTGGCCACTGCCCCCGGCATACCCCAGATAACACTGGTCTGTTCATCTTGGGCCATGATGGTGGCCCCTTTTTCTGCGAGTTGCTTGCAACCGGCAAGTCCGTCCTCGCCCATACCAGTCATGATGATTCCGACCTGGAACGGGCCGTAGACCTCAGCCGCAGATTCGAAAAGCACGTCAACCGCAGGGCGACATGAGTTGACCGGCTTGTCGTCGGTGAGTCGCATCACGACCCCCCTCGAGCCTTCCGAAACCAACTTCAGATGCTGGCTACCCGAGGCAACATACACACAGCCAGGTTGCGGGGTTTCCCCGTCGGCCGCCTCGAAGGTCGGAGCCTTGTGCTTGTCCAGTCTTCTGACCAGGTCCGGGCCGAACTTGGCGCCGATGTGCTGAACGATAAACGTCGGCACCGGTAGCGGTTCTCTCAGATGGGACAAGAAATCGTCAAGCGCCTTTGGGCCGCCGGTCGAGGAACCGATCAACAACGCATCGACCCGAGTCGGCCTCCCGGTCCCACGTCGCTGCTGCGGTGGTCGACGGCTAACCGGCGAAGGCTTAGTGGACCGCTGCTGAGCTGGCCGACGACCAAGCGGCCGGTGTTGATTGAGCTGTTGCAGGGTTGACCGGTGACTAGCTTGTTGGTTCTGCCTTGGCCGTTGCTTGGCTGGTGCATTGGTGGCCGGTACCGGCTTGGTCTTCGATTGGCTTCGCTGCGAGGCCGACCGAATCGCCGGTAGAAGCGAACTCCGCATCCGCGCAAATGCATCGCTGAGGTCTGTCACCCCTGTCGGCTTTGTCACCGTGGTGACGTCGCCCCGGGTGATCGCGTTCGCAAGCTCGCCCTCGGTGGGGGGCACGGCGCCGGTGAAGACGACGACCGGGAGGTCGGGGTTGCTTACTTCGAGTCGCGCAAAGGTCGCGGCGCCATCCATGCCCGGCATCTCGAGGTCGAGCACCATGACATCGGGCTGACACTGGGCTAGCAAGCCGAGAGCTTTGGAGCCGTCCTCGGCCACGCCGACCACTCGGACGTCGGGCTCGGCGTTCAGAACCGCGGTCACCAGTCGCTGCACCGCAAGAGAGTCGTCAACCACCATTATCCGCAGCTGGTTGTCTTGTGAGGTCGTCATCTCGGTTACTGCCATCCTGCGTCCAGGAGGTCTCCGTCAAGGGTCGATGGCGTCGCGGTCTCGATAAGACTGGACGCGATGACTTCCTCGGGCCTAGCTACGGCTGTTGAGGTTGCCGATGTTGCTGGCAGCGATGCTGTCAGGGTCGGTTGCTGCTTTGCTCCGACCGGTACCAATTCTGGAGTTGGGACAGGCTTCGGAATGGCCTGGCGCTGGTGCTCTGAGTCGGGTTGGGGCTGGGCGACGTGTTCGCCGGGCAGGGTGAAGCCCTTCAGGAGCTCTGCCAGCTGATCGGCCAACCCGCTCAGGCGAGCGGCCGAGTCGAGAGTCTTGTCGGCCCCTTCGGTCGCTGACTTGTTGGCCTCGGCCACAGCGGAGACAGAGTCGGAGATCTTGGCCGTCCCGTCGGTGACCGACTGAATGCGGTCGCTGACCTCTGCTGCGGTGGCGCTTTGCTCTTCAACCGCTCCGGCGATTGCGGTCGATATCTCGTTGACCTGATCGAGGAGATCGCCGATCTCGGACATGGCCTCGACAGCGTTGACCACGTCGCTTTGGATGGCCTCGATCTTGCCCTGGATCTGATCGGTGGCACCCGATGTCTGGGCCGCCAGCGCTTTGACCTCGTTGGCTACGACACCGAAACCCTTGCCCGCTTCGCCAACTCGGTGGGCCTCGATGGTGGCGTTCAGAGCCAGGAGGTCGGTTTGGGCGGCGATCGAGGTGATGACGGCCACCACATTGCCTATGTCGACCGCACTGGCGTCTAGTCGTTCCATGCGGCTGCGGGTCTGAGTCGAGACGTCAACAACTTTCGACGTCATCTGGGCCGCGGTTGACGAGTTGTCTGAGATCTCTCTGATACAGGTGCTCATCTGCTCCATCGCCGCCGCTACCGATAGCGAACCGCTCGAGATCTTCTCGGCTTCGTTGGCAGCATCGCTCGCCTGTTGCGAGGCGTGGCCTGCGGTGCTGGCCATCTCGCGGCTGAGTGTGGTGAGCTGACCTGCGGAGTCGGAGAGTTCGATGGCGCTTCGGTCGACGTGGGTTAGGGTGCCGCCGATGCTGTCGAGGGCTCTGTTGAGCGCCGATGACATCTGTCCGACTTCGTCTTGGCCTCCTACCTCGAAACGAACGCTGAGGTCTCCGGTGGAAACGTCTTCGAGAGCGGCAACGTTCCTTCGGAGTGGGTTGGCGATGCTTCTCGCCAGTAGCAGGCCTATCAAGGCCGTGGCCGCCATGATGAACAGCCCGATCGAGAACAGAAGATTGCGGAGGCTGGTGGCGGCTGCCGCTGCTTCGCCGAGATTCTGTCGAACCAGAACGCCCCACTTGTAGCCGTCGAAACCCAGGGCGCCGTCGGTGACGGCGTAGCCCATGACCTGTTCGACGTCGGTTCGCACGCTCCGCTCGATCGTCGAGCCGGTGGACCCCTGCGGCCCTAACGCCAGCTGTGCCACGGGCTGTCCGGCCTCGGCCAGGTTCAGGTTGCCGATGACACTTTGATCGGCGTCATCCAGGACCACGCCGTCGGCTCGCAGGATCTGCGTTTCGACGGTGGTGTGCCCGTGATCGACGAAGGCTCGTCGACCCTCGTTCATGATGTCGGAGACGATCCGTTCGAACGAAGCTTCGTTGTGCCAGATTCCAACCATCGCCCCGTCGTCGTCGAAGATCGGGGCGGTGAACGGCAGAGTCAGCCTCGACTGTCCGTAGACCGCAGCCACCATTGGGTTCTGCCAGGCGTCGGTGTAGTGGGTGCCGCCAGGGGGCGTCTTGCCGCCGGCGACGGTGGCGAACCACTCGGTGTCGGCCACGCTTTGGCCGACCAGCTCAAGCGAATCGAGCTCGGCGCCTGACCCGTCGACAGTGTTGGCGGCGATGATATTTCCGTCGAGATCGACGATAAGCATCAGGTCGTAGATGCCGTAGTTGATGGTTAGAAAGTCAACGATATTTTGGCGATCTGTGGCGGTAGCAGTTGTCCTGGCATTGGGGTTTGCTGCGAAGGCTTGCACATCGCCGTATCGCTCGAACAGGTTTCGGTCGATCATGTCGCCGTAGGTGACAGCGGCTTCTTGGAGCCGAGAGGCTGCATCCATCTGTAGCTCGGCGGCGGAACGCTGAAAGCTGACCCAGCCGAGCAGTAAGGCCGGCACGAGACCCAGAATTGTGAAGCTCGCTATCAGCTTCGTCTTCAGTTGTACCGACCGCTTTGGCCTAGGCGACTCTGACATCGTGATCTACTTCCGGGACAGTGTGATCAACTTCCGGCTTCGGTGCCCTCTTATTACTGAGCCTTTCGCGCTCATAGTGAGTATCGACCCGATACACAGCGAGTTGAGAGTGAACCCAGTCCTCGGTTCGGGAAAAATCATCGACTATCTGCGCGGCCTAGCCAGCCACGGCGATGTCTGGTTGTAGATGAAGTTGCCCGTGGGATCGCCTCACCCACATGTACTACGACGGTCTGCTGGTCAGCTCGAACTAACAGCGAGCGAGTTCAGGACCGGGCGGATCTGCCGGACCTCTGCGGCGGTCCGGTTTCGACCGGCACGCTAAGCCGATCCAGTTCGGCGCCGACGTCGGCCACCGCTCGATCGACCGATGCGATCGGTGGCGGTTCGGACCCTGCTAAAGCCCAGGCGGTGAGTTCTTGCGCTAACCATTCGAACTGAACAGCAACGGCCAGCAACGGCACAGCCACACGCTCTTCGTGATCTAGCGGGGTCTGCTGCTCGTAGCCCGCCAGCAGCTCGACGTCGTCGACCCCAGTCGCCAGAAGCCGGGCTAGGTCGGCCGTGCGAATGTCGCGATACGGATCGAGTGGTGCACCGGCCAGGTTGTCGACGGTCACATCTCGATCGCAGGTGGTTAGGTGTTGTTCTAGGGCTCGCTTCACGTGATGCAAGGGAGCGTCGAGCCGGCGGACCAGTTCAAGCACCGCTCCCACCCGGGCCGGCTCGGGCTGGGCCAGACGAACCAGTGCGGAGCGCAGCGTCCAGTCACCTTCGTGTGGGAACTCGCCATAGTTGAGCAGCGACAGCGAGGGATCGAACTCGGCCTTATCCGCCGCGGTGCCGTGTTCTGCCGCGGTGCGGTGTCGCTCGCCGAGGGTGCGTCCTATGTCGGCTGCCTGCATTTCCTCATGATACGCCTCAATCCGTTCCGGTCGAGCCGACGCAAATTCCCGACCCGCACGGACTACTCACAACCGAGGGGTAGACATCTCCACCGGTAGGGACTTGATGCCGTTGATGAAGCTCGACCAAACGTGTTCGACTTCGCCGGTGATTTGAATACGATCCACCCGGGTCACGAGTTCGGAGAGCACCGCCTTGGTTTCCAACCGAGCCAGATGGGCGCCCATGCAGAAGTGGGCACCGTAGCCGAAGGCGATCTGGGGATTCGGATCGCGGCTGATATCGAAACTGAATGGATCGGTGAACACCTCTTCATCCCGATTGGCCGACAGATAAACCATCGCCACCTTCTCGCCGGGCTGCAGGGTCTGGCCATGCAGCTCGACCTCGTGGTGAACGGTTCGACTCATGTAGTTCACCGGGGATGCCCAACGGGTCACCTCTTCCACTGCGCTGTCGAGATATCGGTCGGGGTCGCTTCGAAGCAGGTCCCATTGGTCAGGGTTTTCGGCCATCGCCTTGATGCCCCACGAGATGTTGTTGCGAGTGGTCTCGTTGCCAGCGACGAACAGCAGGATCACATAACCGGCGTACTCCATCTCGGTGAGCTCACCGGCATCCATCTGTTGGGTGAGGATGGTCGCCAGGTCGTCCTTCGGGTCCCTACGTCGTTGCTCGGCCAGCTCCATGGCGTACACCATCATCTCGCCGATCGCTTCGCTGCGAGCTTCGGCGGTTGGGGAGTAGTCGGGATCGAGGTTGGAGATGGTGGCGTTGCTCCAACGGAGCAGCCGGTCGTGATCGTCCAACGGCGTGCCCATCAACTCGACGATGGCCTGCATCGGGAACTCCACCGACAGATGCTCCACAAAATCGAAGGTGCCGCCGGAGGCTCTGCTCAGCGCCTGGTCGAGAAGGCGCCCCGCCAACTCGTGATAGTGCTCGCTGTAGCGACGAACCACCTTCGGGGTGAACCCTCGACTGGCCATCAGCCGCATATCGGTGTGCTTCGGCCGATCTTCCATCAACAGGTGGGTCATCGTCGACTTGTCGTGGTCGTTGCGGAGATTGTGGCCTTCGAAGTTTCCGAAATGATCGAGATCCCGGCTAACCGACATTACGTCGGCGTGACGGGTCACCACCCACGACTCGCCAACCATGACCGGGTCATCGACCTGCTGATGGAACAGCGGCATGTTATGACGCAGCCAGGTATAGACCTCGTGAGGCGGCCCGTGACGATGGGGGACATTAGAAAGGATGTCGATGGTTGTCGAGTCGATCACGGATTCGATTGTGCCACCCGCCCGCTGGCCGGTCTACTCGGCGAGGCTTGACACCGGCGGTTCAGCGGGATCAGTGTTCGGGCATGGACGTCGCCACCCTCATCCTCAATCATTCGTTGGCCGGGACGGCAAGAGCAGAGTTCGAAGCAAGAGTGAGACGACTGGAGGAGCTCGGCTTTCACGGCATTGCTATGCCTGACAGCCAATCGTTGTTTCCCGAGATGTATGTGCACCTAGCGGTAGCGGCGATGGCCACCGAGCGAATCAACATCTGGCCTGGAACGACCAATCCTCTCACCCGCCACCCCGCCGTGGCGGCCAGCACGATCTCCACCGTCGACCAACTGGCTGGCGATGGCCCCGATGGTCGGGGACGGGTTTGGTTCAACCTTGGCAGCGGCGACAGCGCGGTTTATAACCTCGGCCTTCGCGGGGCCCGGCTGGCCGCAACAGCGGACTACATCAGGGCGATGAAGGGTCTTTACGAGACGGGCGAGGCCGAATGGCAGGGCAACACCATTCGTTTGAAGTGGCCGACCAGAAAGGTCCCGATCTACCTCACCGCCGAGGGTCCGAAGACGCTGCAGATGGCAGGCGAGCTTGCCGACGGGGTGCTGGTTGGGAACGGCCTACAACCGGAGATCGTGGCCGACGCCTTGGAAAACATCGCTATCGGCGCTCGGAGGGCGGGACGGGATCCGGCCGAGGTCGACGTGTGGTGGTTCGTGAAGTGGAACATGGACGATGACAAGCAGCGGGCGATCCACGAGGCCCGCATGACACTTACCGCATCGGCCAACCACGCCTTCCGGTTCACCCTGGAGGGCAAGCACATTCCCGAGGAATACAAAGAGGCGATCCTCGAACTGCAGCGACGCTACGTCTTCTCTGAGCACGAGCAGTCGGGCAGCGAAATGGCCAACGCCACAGTGGTCGAAGAACTCGGACTCACCGACTACCTGGCCGAGCGATTCATGATTTGCGGGCCGACGCAGGAGTTCGTCGACAAGCTGACGATGTTGAACGACCTAGGTGTCAATAAGGTCCTCATGGGCTTCTTCGGCGAAACCGACAGGGATGACAAACACGACAAGCTAGGACTCGAAGTCCTGCCCCAGCTCCCTGCCTAAGGCGCACGCAGCACTGACCACGAGGACTGACTACCACGCAGGACTGATTACCACGCAGGACTGATTACGAGGTCTGACTGGCCTAGAACGTGATGTTCTGCCTGCTGGCCATCGCCTCGAGCAAAGCTATACCCAAGTTGGGGTCGGTCTTGAGCGCCGCCGCCAATCCGGGGCGGCCGAAGGCAAACACGGTGCAGTCGGCGAGAGCAGTCACCGTGGCATTGCGTGGTTTGTTCGTCAGCAGGGCGATTTCGCCGACAAAGTCGCCGCTGCTAAGCCGTGCTACTGACTGTCCATCGACGGAGACATCGACCGCGCCTTCCAGGATCAAAAAGAACGCCGCGCCTTTCGAACCCTGCTTGATCGGAACGCTCCCGTCACTCCATTTCAGGGTCTTTCCCAGCTTGGCCAACGTCTGTCGTTGCTTCTTCGACGTACGGTGGAAAAGGGGCACCTGCGCGAGTCGATCGATGATTTGGTTCTCTTCGCTCTGCTTGGCCATCCGGGGAGCATAACTCAGGGCGGACGCTGGTTCTCATCTCGTGAACTATTGCCCGCACGCTACGGTTGCCGATCATGGGTTTCAAGAACCGACTTACCGCGGTCGATGTGCACGCTGAGGGCGAACCGGGGAGGGTGATAACCGGCGGGGTCGATGACCCGCCTGGTGCCACGATGCTGGCTAAGGCCCAGTGGTTGCACGCCAACGCCGACCATATCCGTCTGCGAATGTTACGCGAGCCAAACGGTTACCCGGGGTTGTGCTGCAACGTCATCGTGCCGCCGACAGACGCCCGGGCCGACGCAGGCTTCATCATCATGGAGCAGACCGAATACCCACCGATGTCTGGCAGCAACACGATCTGTGTTGTCACCGCTCTGCTGGAAACCGGGATCGTGCCGATGGTCGAACCGGTAACCGAACTGACCCTCGAAGCGCCGGCCGGTCTAATCGAGGTGACCGCTCAGTGCTCGAATGGCAAGGTGACCAGCGTGAGCTTCCGCAACGTGCCGTCGTTCGCAGTTCATCTTGACGCGCCAATCGAAGTACCAACTCTCGGCGTCGTCTCGGTCGACATCGCCTGGGGTGGCATGTTCTATGTGATCGCCGACGCAGACGCGCTTGGAATCGACCTCGGAGCAGCAAACGGATCCGAGATCGCTCGCGTCAGCGAGATGATTAGGGTGGCGACCGTCGAGCAGCTCCCGGTAGTACACCCCCTCGAACCGTCGCTTACCGGCCCGACGATCTCGCAACTTTCCGGCGCACCGTCGGTGGCCGGAGCTACCTGCCGCAACGCGGTCACGTTGGCCACCGGAGTACTCGATTGGGATCGCCCCCAAACGTGGACCGGGGCACTCGACCGCTGCCCCTGCGGCACCGGCACCGCGGCCAAGATGGCGGTGCTTCACGCCCGAGGGCAGCTGGGTATCGGTGAGTCTTTCGTTCACGAGGGGCCGCTCGGAACGACGTTCGATGCCCGGATCGTGGAGCAGACCACCGTTGGCGAATTTGCGGCGATCGTGCCCGAAATCAGCGGTCAGGGCTGGATAACCGGCTTCGCCGAGTACGTGCTCGATGAAACCGACCCCTTCCCCGAGGGCTACACCATCGGCGACATCTGGCCCTGACACCTCCTCGCTGGCATGCCGGTTAGCAAGTACAGTTAGCTGCATGTTGACTCTTGGTCGTCGGGTAGCGGCCGCCCTAGGAATGGCCGGCCTGATCGCCACTCTCTTTCGGTTGCGGGGCAAGGGCGGCGTTCCGCCCCAGTCTGGCGGTTGGCGCGAAGTCACCGAGGCTGAACTGCGCTGATGAAAGTCGCGCTCGCCGGGCTCGGTACCACAGGCTCCCATCTCGCTCGCCAACTACGGCCGCCAGATGTCACCGAGATACAGCTCTTCGATATCGACGAACCACGGATCGGCCTGATCCGCGCCGCTCTCGACAGCGGTGTCGATGCCATGTCCTCGGAGCCCGACCCCCGGAACCCCCCGGACGTGACCGTTCTGGCCACGCCAACCGGAACCCACGTCGAGCGGGCCAAGACGATGCTGGCTGCCGGCAGCCATGTGGTGTCGATCGCTGATGATCCCGACGAGGTGGAGCAATTGCTGGCCCTCGATGGTTTAGCTACCGAACACAATCGTTCGCTGGTGGTCGGCGGCGGATTCTGCCCTGGCCTCAGCGGCATCCTGGCCCGGTTCGCGGCGTCGCAGCTCGACGCGGTCGATGCCATCAGCATCTCGAAAGCGGGAACCGGTGGACCAGCTTGCGCCAGACAACACCATCGGGCGCTGAAACAAGACGGACGCGACTGGCGAGACGGAGCGTGGGAGTCGCGGCGAGGTGGATCCGGCCGCGATCTAGCGTGGTTTCCCGATCCGATCGGTGCTCGCGATTGTTACCGAGGCGCTCTGGCCAGCCCTATCCTGCTGCAGCCGGAGTTTCCCGAGGCCAACCGAATCTCTGCCAGATTGGCCGCCACTCGCCGCGATCGTTCGACCACCAAGCTGCCGATGCTCCGCCGCCCTCATCGCGACGGGGGACCGGGCGCGGTACGGGTCGAGGTTCGAGGCAGGCTCAACGGTGGGGTTGAAACGCTGGTCTATGGCGTGATGGATCATCCGTCGGTCGCCGCGGCTACCGTCGCTGCGGTGGTGGCGATTCGAGCCGGCCAAGGTCGAGCTCCTATCGGGGCTCGCGGTCTTGCCGGTTGGAGCGATCCGCGCTCGCTGCTCACCGAGCTGCACGCCAGGGGCGTCAAGGTGGCGACGTTCAGCGGCGAGCTCGACCTCACCACTCCCTAGGGCGCAGCCCGCCCTATCAGCGCTGTGTATCAGCGCCGTGCCTAGGTCGCATAGGTCGACCGGCCCCTTCCTCCGCGCCCCACTCAAGTTCAGGTAGTTCGAGGTCGAATCTAACGAGGAGGGAATTTCTTCAGATTTCTGCTCAAGGTTTTGGCGCAACGCGTCGAGAACTTCTTCTGTCATGGAGGATAACTCGAAGGGTGCTAGGACTATGGAAGACAGCAAGACAGTTGAAGTAACTGAAGATGCGAATCAAGAAGTAGCGGTGAGAGAGGTTCCGACCAAAGCGGAACTCAACGCTCGAATCGAAGCGAACCTGCCGCTGGTAAAGCATGTGGTGTTCCAGGTAGCGGTGCACTTTCCCCGCCACGTCGACCGGGAAGAACTGGCTAGAGCCGGGGCGCTCGGTCTGGTCGAGGCGGCCCGCCGCTACGACTCGAGCAGGGGAGTGCCGTTCGAACGGTTCGCCGCTCAGCGAATTAGGGGAGCGATCCTCGACTCGGTGCGAGCCGCAGACTGGGCCCCACGCTCGGTTCGCCTGCTGGCCCGCCGCCTAGAAAGCGCCGAGCAGCAACTGGCCAGCGAGCTCGGGCGAGTACCGAACGTCGACGAGATGGCCGAAGCACTCGGTGTCTCCCACGAAGAACTGGCCCGACTACGTGATCGGTTGTTCCGCTCGGTAGTTCTGGCCCTCGACCACGAGACCAGCGACGACTCCGATGAGGATCTGACCCTCGTCGACGTGCTGCGAGACCAGTCGGCGGTCGAACCGTCAGAAGAGCTCGAAAGTCGTGAGCTACACACCTACCTGCGAGATGCAGTCAAGCTTCTGCCTGAGCGTCAGCGGTTCGTGATCGTCGGCTACTTCCTCGAAGGCAAGACCTCACAGGATCTCGCCCGATTCCTCGGCGTAACCGAGTCACGGGTATCGCAGCTCCGCAGCGAGGCCCTACGCAACCTGAAACTGGGCATCGAAGCTCAGTACGACGCAGGCAGCGAAGAAGAAGAACCAGTCGTAGGCCGAGTGGCAAAACGCCAAGCCGCCTATGTCGACCAGATCGGCGAGGCTTCGGAGTGGAAGAACCGCCTCAGCCGCTGGGACGACGAGTACGACGTGCCAGAAGAGCCGCTGCTCCCTATCAGGCGAGTGAAGGCTGGAAGTATCTACTAAATGAGCCTTACCATCTACTAGTGAACCTTACGAGGCGATGGGCCGACAGCTGTACTAGTCAGCTTCAACCCAGTGCCTGAAGTGTTACCAGCTAGAACGTAGCTGCGTCCTGCCAACGATCGATCAACGACGAATCTCCAAAGATTTCGAGACGACTGGCAGGAATCCGACTCCACAGCAACAGCAGGAGATCGGAAACCGTTCCCCGGGCCGCGACATCGCCCTTTGCGTGAGAGTGATTCCACTCCACAGCATCTGACCCGTAGGTCATGAACCACTCGCCATGGTCGATGTCGGTGGCGTGGAGATGCACGGTTTCACCCTGGCCGTTGAGGGTGTCGAACTGCATACGTAGTGGGGTGAACACCTCGAGTACTTCGTCGATGCCGTCATGAGCCTGACTGGAATCGATCGGTTCGGGATGGCCGAACGCCGATTCGGCGTCCCAGCGGTGAATCGAGACTTCATGGCTAAGACGTCGCAACCACCACGAAGCGGGCTGCGGCCCGGTGAAGGTGGGGCGAATGGCGTCGAGGTCGGTCGAGTCCAACGCAGTTTGGAGGTCGGCGGCTCCCTCGGTGAACCAGTCGATCACATCGTCACCTGGCGGAGGCTCAGGAACCGACGATCGAGATGGCGGATTCTCAGGGTCGGCCTGCAGCGCCAGCTGAGCGAACCGAAATACCCAGCCGGTGTGGCCGATCACCGATCGGACCGTCCAACCATCGATATGAGGTAGATCGAACTCGAGGTGGCCCGGTCCGATCTGGCTGAGGCGAGCAGCTTCGACTCGGAGCAGGTGTTGATAGTCGGACGGGGCGAGTGAGGTCACCCGCCAAATCTATCTCGCTGAGCCCGCTGGCCGGGTCAGAGCAGCTGAGAACCGCTGCTTCCAGGCGGTCTACCCAGAATTCCGGGTCTCAACGACCCAGCGATCCAGCTCAAGCCAGCGCTCACCGAGCCATTCGGTCAGCCCGTCGTCAGTACTTGGCAGCTCGCTTCGACGGTGGGTCCACCACCGGACGGTCACCGGGCTGGTCAACGGTAAGCGGCGGCGAAGACCGGGCAGTTCGGCGACACCTTCCAAGCCGACATGGCCGACCACCACGACGTCGGCATCAGGTTGGGAGCTCAGCAGCGCCAAGGTGCCTGCGGGCTTTGGTGGCAGCAGAGCCTGCAGTGCCTCGGCTCGTTCGACGAGAGACCGATCGCCCCGTCGTTTCAGCGAATCCAACACCCGGCGTCGGGTTTGTGGCGTCGAGTAAGTCCCCTCGGGGAAAATCACCAGCGCCGAATCGGGTTGGGCCTGCTCACCAAGTTCGGCGATGGCCTGTTCCTCGATCTCGGTTTCCTGGCCTCGGGCCACGAAGTGGTTGCCGAGTCGGGTTCCGAACAGATCGATCGAAGGGTCCCAACGCAACTCCCGCTTGATCACATAGTGCACGTAGCGCTGGAGCTGACCGGTGATTACCGCAGCAGGGATCACCGCGTCGACCATGCTGGCGTGGCGGCTCAGCAAGATGAAGGTGTCCGGCGGCAGCGTCGTCGGATCGTCCAGATCGAGCCGGATACCGAGGAGATGACCGCCCCACCTGATAAGTCCGGTGGCCCACCAGCCCTGCACCGCCCGATGTTGGCTTAGGTTTAATGATCGACCAGCGGACCCTGCCAGCCAGAGCCAGGTAGCGCTTATCGTTCCGATCAGCTCATAGAAGAGGTAAACCAGCAGATAGACGCAGAGTCGGAGGGTGGGCAGCCGCTTTAGGCCGCCGAGGGCGTCAACGACGAGCGCAACGACGATCCAGACCGGCGCGAGCCCGATCCACAGCGGTATGCCAAGCGTTACCGCGAAGATAGAGAGAGTTCGACGCAGCGCGGCGCGATCCCCCATGGTTTGCTAGCCCCGCCCAGGTTTCGCAGCTCGGAAGGAGCTGGACCTACCGCTCTTCTTTGAAGACCACGTGCTTGCGAACGACTGGATCGTACTTCTTGAGTTCGATGCGTTCGCGGCTGTTTACCTTGTTCTTCTTGGTCACGTACATGTAGCCGGTTCCAGCGGTGGAACGGAGCTTGATGATCGGTCGCTTGTCGCCTGACTTGGCCATTAGACCTTCACTCCTTGGCGACGAATATCGGCGACTACCGACTCGATGCCCTTCTTGTTGATCGTCTTGATGCCCTTGGCGCTAACGGTAAGGGTCACCCATCGCTTCTCGCTGGGTAGCCAGAACCGCTGACGCTGAATATTCGGGCTCCACCGTCGGCTCGTGACCCGGTGTGAGTGGGAAACGTTGTTACCGAATGACGGTTTCCGACCGGTCACCTGGCAGATTTTCGACATGGTAGGAACCTCTAGGAGCGTAAATTGCGGCAAAATTGCCGCTGATTGCTAAATTACAATGGCGTAGTTAGCTCGATCGGGTAAGGCCGGTTCTACCGGTCAACCCGCGTGCAATCAAGCGCCATATCGGACTTACTAAGGCTAGCGGGGAACCCTGCGGGTTCCTGCACGTTTTCGGCCTGGGGGCCGAAAACGTGGGGTTGGCTGGGGTTGGCTGGGGCTTGAGGGAACTCTGCGGGTTTCGGCCTGGGGGCCGAAAACGTGGGGTTGGCTGGGGCTGGCTGGGGGGCTGGGGCCGATTGTGGGACTGATTGTGGGACTGATTGACGCACTAACTTGGCAAGGCTTAGAACTGTTCTAGGTCTTCTTTGCCTAGTGGCTGAGGGGGGATGCGTTGGCCTGGTTGCCAGCGTTCCACCTTGGGGTTTCCGCCCTGGCGGGCGGGGGCGATTGCTAGGGCGAAGCCGATTACCAACAGCAGGCCGACTGCCGCCGGCATCCATAGCCAGTTCCGCTGCTCGCCGCTTGCCGACAGCTGGGCCAACGTCACGCCGAGGAGGCCGATCAGCGATGCCCCGCCAACGGCGATTGCTGAGGCTCGAAACACACCATCGTGCACCACGGCATTGCGCCGCCGGGTGTAGTTCAGTCGGACCAACTCATTGTGGCCGAGGGCGGTACCGCCAGCCACCGCCAAGAGGATGGGCGGCAAGCCGCCGAAAGCGGTTTGCGAAGAGATCACGATCAGCACAAGCAGAACCGAGGTGGCGAGCCACAGCAGCACGTGATTACCCGATTCCACCGCAAGCGCATGCAGGGTCCAGGTCACGGCCAGCGTGAACAGGATCGCCGGCCATCCAGCCCACATCGATCCCAAGACGGTCCAGACCGTCAGGATGAAGGCAGCAATCATCGACTCGGGGTCGCCGAGATAGTTGACCCGTCGTCGTATGAACCCGGCCATACGGTCGCTGAGACCCTCGAACCAGTTCATGAATCGATCCATGGCCAGCTTCCCCTACACCGGCTGCCGGGATCGACCGAGGTTGCGGACAACGCGCCGCATGACATGCTCCAGGGAGTCGCCAGTCGACCATGGAATGACCAGAGCGCCACGCTCCTGGAGCCACCGCTCGTTTAGTTCGTTGCCGATGCGAAACACCCGCTGCGCCAGCACCCCGATCTGAGCTTCGGGTTCGGGAATCGATGGTTTGATCACCAAGACCTCGTGACCTCGGCTGCGCAGGTCGACCAATGCCGAGAGCGTGATCTCACTGAGCAGCGGTGAGATGGCCACGATCGTCGCCGACTTCGGCATCTTGTTCGGGGGTATGTATCCGTGTTCGGTCTGCCGTCGAGGTAGCACTTCGGTCGAAAGCAGAGCGTCGACGACCGTATGGAGATGACGGCGACCCAGCCTGGCAGGCAGCCACCGAACGCCACGACCGATGTCGACCAAACCGACACGATCCTGAGCTCGCAAATGTCGTTCGCCGAGAGCCATCGCCGCGGTCACTGTCCATCGCAGCGTGGTGTTCAGATCGACACCGAGATCCTGCGCCGAGTCGATAAGTAGCACCACATCCGAGGAGCGGTCGGGGTGGCGCTCGATCACCATCGGAGTGCCTCTGCGGGCGGTCAGCCGAGGGTGGATCATCCGCACCGGGTCGCCCATGCGGTAGGGCCGAACCTCGGCC
>JBOEHD010000117.1:0-16449 GCA_050633745.1 Acidimicrobiales bacterium | reverse complement strand
CAGAAGGTCGACGGCTACCCGCCGCCAGGGGCCGCGTTCCACCGCACGTTTGAACGTGACAAGGATGATCTCCGGGTGCTGGGTATCCCACTGCGGGTGGAACGGGTGCCAGCCACCGACCCACCGCTCGACGGTTACCGCATCGCCTCAGAGGACTACTACCTGCCCGACCCCGGGTTGGCCCCCGATGAGCTGGCGGCACTGCACCTAGCTTCGCTAACCGTCCGGTTGGAAGGTCTCGGAGACCAAGAGGCGCTGTGGAAGCTCGGTGGCTTTGGTACGGCGGAAGGAACTGGCGGCGCCGGCGATCCCGGCGTGGTCAAAGACGTCGTGGCTAGCCTGCCAGGCGATCCGTCGCTCGTGCCGACCTTTCAAGCCATCTCCGAGAAACGGGTAATCGGATTCTCGTACCGCGGCGAGGAGCGCTCGGTTGAACCATGGCGTCTCGATTTCCATCGCGGGCGCTGGTATCTCACCGGTTTCGACCGTGTCAGGCAAGGCGAACGCAACTTCCGCCTCGATCGAATCGATGGAACCGTCGAGACCAGTGACCTAGCGGCCGAGGCTGAGCGGCCATCGGTAAAAGGCCAAGACGGCCCCCGGCGAGCCTGGGAGATGGGCGCCGAGGAACAGGTACTGGCCAGATTGTTGGTAGATGAGCCGCGGGTCGAGTCGGCCACGAAGCAGCTCGGTCCCGACGTACAATCCGAATCCCAGCCAGACGGCTCGGTGATCTTCACCGTGCCTGTCGTCAACCACGACGCCTTCCGCTCGTTCGTGCTCGGCTTCCTAGAGCACGCCGAACTGCTGGAGCCAGCTCATTGGCGGGCTGACATCATCGAGCGGTTGCAGTCGTTCTCATCCGAATCGTTGGCCGCCGACGGGTCGGGGAGTTAGCCGATGAGCAGGGTGACTGCGGCCGACAGAATGCGCAGGGTATTGGCCATCGTTCCTTGGATCGTGGCCAACCCGGGACAGAAAGTGGCCGACGTAGCGGCCCGATTCGGCTTGAGCGAAGAGGAACTACTCGCCGATCTCGGAGTCGTGTACATGGTCGGCTTGCCGCCGTACTCGCCAGATGCGCTGGTCGACGTACAGATCGACGACGAAGGTCGGGTCACCATCCGCCTAGCCGACTTCTTCTCCCGGCCGCTCCGCCTTTCGGCCGGCCAGGGTCTAGCGTTGCTGGCCTCGTCAGACGGGCTGCTATCGGTGCCGGGCACCGATCCCGACGGAGCGCTAGCTCGGGCCCTTTCCAAACTTGGGGTGGCCCTCGGAGTCGGTGGCGATGACGGAGGAACCCAGCTCGACGTCCATCTCGGCGCCGCAGAAGGGCGGATGCTCGACCAGCTCCGCAACGCCGCGACCACCGGGACCGAAGTGGAGCTTTCGTATTACTCGTACGGCCGCGACAGCTACTCGACCAGAGCCGTGGCCCCGTGGCGGGTGTTCGCTGACTCCGGGAACTGGTATGTGCACGGTTGGTGCCACAAAGCCGAAGGGGAGCGGATNNTTCCGGGTCGATCGCATCGAGAGCATCGTTGAACTCGAACGGCCCGCAACGGTCCGTCCAGACGATGCCGAGGAAGGCAGAGGCATTTTCCACCCCCAGGAGAGCGACCCCAGGATCACCCTGGATCTGGAGCCAGAAGCCTCCTGGGTTGTCGATTCTTTCCCCTGTGAAGATGTGTCGGAGCTGGCCGACGGTCGGCTGCGGGCAACGCTTGTAGTCACCGCCATCCCCTGGATGGAGCGATTGTTGGTTCGGCTCGGCCGATTGGCGGTGGTGGTCGATGCATCGGGCCTCCCGGAAGCCGATCGACTGGCCGAGAAGGCCGCCGGCCGCATTCTGGCGCGTTACCGTTAAATGACAAAACCGCGGGGCCATCGACGGTGCCAGCGGCTAGCCTGACCCGCAGTGGCTAACGATCCTGATGACAAATGGTCCTATGGGGCCAGCGCTGAGCCTGTAGCTAACCAGGGCCGAGTCACACCGGCCGATGCCGAGGTCCGCCAGGTTGAGATTGCTCGATCGAGCACTGGACGCTGGACCTCCCCAAGTTTGGGCAGCTACGACGCCGAAACCGACGCAAACCCGCTGAATTCCGACCATGCAACGCCAGACGACGATGGTGCCGCAGGCGAGGCCTACTTCGACCAGTACGGCTATGGCGACAACTATGGTGACGGCTCCCTCGAAGACAGCTTCGACGATGGTTTTGACGACGATGAGCTCGAAGCGGAAGGCGATGCTCGCCGGAACGCCATCGAATGGGCCGTTGTCATCGTCGGTGCGGTGCTGCTGGCCCTGATTCTGAGAGCGGTTCTGCTGCAGGCGTTCTGGATTCCGTCGCCTTCAATGGAATCGACCCTGCTGGTCAAAGACCGAGTATTGGTCAACAAGGTCAGCTACCGGCTTCACGACATCAACCGTGGGGACGTCATCGTCTTCCGCAGGACCGACGAAGAGATAGCTAGAAACCCAGAACTGCCGCGCGACGTCATCAAACGAGTGATCGGTCTGGCAGGCGAAACCGTCGCTATCGAGGAAAACCTCGTCACCATCAACGGAATCGAGCTGCAGGAGCCCTATCTGGACGAGGGCGTGTTCACCAGCGCCTACGGTCCAGAAGTGGTACCGGACGGCCACGTGTTCGTTATGGGCGACAACCGCGAACTATCGCTTGACTCCCGCTTTGAGACCGGCCCTATCGCCCACGACCGTGTCGTCGGCCGCGCCTTCGTGCTGTTTTGGCCGCTGAACCGTATGGGTTCGCTCTAGCGGAGTTCGATCTCCAGGAACGACTCGTAGTGGTCCTGGGTGTAGTACAGCTCCCCATCGGCACCGGCCACAATACGGCGGGCCCCGCGGTCCGATTCTCCGGGGGTGATCACCGTGTACTCGCGGTAGTGGCCTCGCTCCCGGTCGGGCAGTAGCCCTTCACGGTTCTGGAAGATCAGGTCGTCTCGATCAAAGGGGTACGGCCCACCGTCGAAGATCAGGTCGAGCGTGTCGATGGCCTCGATCGGCAGTAAATCCTCAGCGATCAGCGGCAGATCGCTGAAGCGCTGAGAGGTTGCGACCGTCGACGTCGGCTCATCGTCCGACCCGGGTTCATCGTCCGATCCGGATTCGTCTGGCGAAGACTCGGTGTTGTCGTCGACACCGGCGGTGATTTCGCCGTCGCCTGAGTCCTGGAGAACCAGACCGATCAGGAGCAGCGCGATCACCGCTATCAGCAGCAGTCCCTTATTTGGTTTCATCTACCGGTAGTACTCATCGATAACCGCCATCATTCGGTCGACGTGATCAGAATAGACGGCATCGATCCCAACATCGACGACCTCGGCAACCTCGCGGGGATATCTGGCGCCCCACCCAAGTGCCAGGCGACCGAACCGATGCAGCAGAGCCACCCGACCGCCGTTCCATTCGCTGTGGAACAGGTTCAAGCCATCGACCCCGGCATGTTCTAGCTCGGCGGCCCGCCGCTCCAAACCGTTGGACAGCGAACTCAACTTGATCGAATTGATCAACTTGGCCGTGGTGCTCGGTCGCCAGGAGATGAGCTGACTCAGCCCCGGATGGCAGAGCCAGAGGTTTTGCTCGGCTAGCGGGTCGAAGTCTCTGGCAGCTTGGACCGTCGCTTCGAAGGCTTTTGGGTCCTTGACGTCGAGTGAGATCGGGAACTCGGGGCCGACCACCATGTACAGCTCTTGCAGCGTTGGAATGTGGGCTGGGAGTTGGTCCCGATTCACCGCAGCGATGGATTGGCGTCTGAGCAGCGAACCCACCTTGCCGTCGTGATCTAGTACCGCGACGCCATCGGCGGTCACCCAAACGTCGCTCTCAACCCCGGTCGCTCCCAGCCTCAGAGCGAGTTCGAAGCCTTCGATCGTGTTTTCTGGGGCGTCGGCCATGGCCCCTCGGTGGCCGAAACCGATCGGGGGCCCGTACAGCGCTGGTAATCGTGGACTCACGATGCCCATCCTGCCCGGCATCGGCCTCTTCTCAGCTACCGATTCTGCGATTTTGTGAGCGGTCTGAAACTGCCCACTCCGTAAGTCCGGCCCGAAGAGCGGTCGTCGCCCACCAGGAGTGGTCGCTGAGGTCAGTGTTTCGGACTGATTCGCATCCGTGCGTCATATCCGCTTAAGAGCGGTTGAGTCCCTGCCGAATCATAGAGAACTACACCATCGAAGCCGAGTAACTTTTGCGAGGCAGGGGAGTCAAGACCATGGCAACAATTCGTGCGAGCTGTTCGGATTGCGGTGATGTCGAACTCACTACCCAGGATGTTCATGTCCGGATTTGTGATGACAACAACCAGGGAACCTACTCATTTCGCTGCCCGCACTGTCAGATGACGGTTGTGAAGCCGGCGGAAACTAGGACGATCGACCTACTTGTGGCGTCCGGAGTGTCGTTCACCACTTGGCGCCTTCCGGCGGAACTTAACGAACCGCATGCTGGCGAGCCCATCAACCACGACGACCTGCTCGACTTCCATCACCTGATGCACGACGATTCGAAGCTGTCGGCGGCGCTGGCCGAGTTCATAAACGGCTGATCGAGGGACTCAATTCCAGTCCGGAATAGGGCTGATTCCGGGCTGGTGAACTTTTGTTGATCAGCCGTCTAGCGGCCCCGCCTGCGCAGCGGGCCACGGTACGCTATTGGCGTGTTTAACGTTGGGCCTGGCGAACTCATAGTCGTTGCCCTGGTATTGCTGATAGCGGTCGGCCCAGAGCAGCTTCCCGGCCTAATTCGCCGGGCGGGCGTAGCGATGGGTCAAGCCAAGAGCATGACCGACGGGCTGCGTTCGGAGTTCATGTCGGGGATCGACGAGATCGAGCGGGCCACCGACCCCACCGCCTGGGCAGCATCGGCCGGCCCGTCCAATGTCCGGCCGCAACCGGCCAAGCCAGCCGAGCCAAAGGACGATGAGCCCAAGGATGCCGAATCCAAGGACGGTGAATCGGCAAACGGCGAATCTACAGACGCTGAGTCCGAAGAGACCGGCTCCAAGGACGTCGAATCCAACGACCCCGAATCCAACGCCCCCGAATCCAACGACCCCGCTCCTGCAGATGCCGCGCTAGCCGAGGTCGCCCCGGTAGATACGCCCGATGAAGCTGTAGCCGCGGTGGCCGAGGTGGCCAACGCCGGTGTCGAAGACACCATCGCCGAAGAACTCGCCGATGAAGCTGGCGATGACGAGACGACGCCGAACGATCCCGAGCTGGGGGAGACGGCGTGAAGTTTCCTAGTCTCAAGCGCTCCAAGGAACCGGAGATCCCAGCCGGTGAGATGACGCTGGTCGGCCACCTCACCGAACTACGCAAACGACTGATCCGCTCGGTCCTGGCCATCATCATCGGCGCTATCACGGTCTACGCCCTAAACGGGCCGATCTTCGGTGCCCTGCAGGAGCCGTACTGCCGGTTCCAGATCGCCAACGACCGCGAGTGCGAATTCCTACAGACCTACCCGCTCGAGGGTTTCAGCACGATCCTGACGTTGGCTGGCTATGGCGGCCTGATCTTGGCCACTCCGGTGATCCTGTATCAAATGGGTCGCTTCATCATGCCCGGCCTGTATCCGAACGAAAAGAAGGCCCTCATCCCCTTCGTCTTCATCTCCGTGCTGTTGCTGGCCCTGGGCATGACGGTGGCATATCTGCTGATGCCAAAGGCCCTCGACGTGTTGGCCAGCTTCGGACCAGACAGCTTCATTCCGCTGTTCACCCCCAGCCTGTATCTCGGTTTCTTCGTCAAGATGCTGTTCGCCTTCGGCGTGGCCGCCGAGCTGCCTCTGGTGTTGATCTTCCTCCAGAAGATTGGCGTCGTGAAAACCGAAACGCTCGCCGCCAACCGGCGGATCGCTGTGGTCGGTGTCGTCATCCTCGGCGCGGTGATCACCCCAACCGGCGATCCGTTCATGCTGGCAGTGATCTCTATCCCGATGTATTTCTTCTACGAGATCGCCATCATCGTCGGCAAACGAATCAAGAAGGACGAGGGCAGTGCGCCCGAAGCGCTGGCCGCTGGTTCCAACTAGTGGCCGCCTTGAGCCTGGGCGGGATCTAAACCGATGGACGGCGAAACCTCAGAGGTGCGGTCATCTTTCATTGATGCGCTGGGTTTTGAGCCCGATGAGTTCCAGGTCCAGGCGTTCGAGGCCGTCGACGAGGGTGAGAACGTCATCGTTGCCGCCCCGACCGGTGCAGGGAAGACTCTGGTGGCCAACTATGCGGTTGAGGTCGGGCTGGCTGCCAAGCGCCGCATCTTCTACACCACGCCGATAAAGGCCCTTTCGAACCAGAAGTTCCACGACCTTGTCAGCTCGCATGGCCGAAACAATGTTGGCCTGCTAACCGGCGACAACAACATCAACGGCGACGCACCAGCGGTGGTTATGACCACCGAGGTGCTGCGCAACATGCTGTACTCCGGCAACACGCTCGAAGGCCTGCAAACCGTCGTGCTCGACGAAGTGCACTATCTGCAGGACGCCTACCGTGGCCCGGTCTGGGAAGAGGTGATCATCCACCTGCCTCGCTCGGTGCAGCTGGTGTGCCTCTCAGCCACGGTCTCCAATGCCGAAGAGTTGGCGCGCTGGATCGAAACGGTGCGAGGGCCTACAAGCCTCGTGGTCGAAACGAAGCGGCCGGTCGAGCTCACCAATCGTTACGTGGTCGGGGAGCGGGGCGGCAATCATCTGCATTTCATGAAGACCCTGCAAGGTTCGCGACCGAACCCCAAGGGCACACGCTATGACCACGACCCTCGCAAGGGTGGGGGAGTGAAATCCGGTGGTCGGGGCGGTGGCCGAGGAGGTCGGGGCAAGGGCGACCGAGCTCGAAAGTGGCGGACCCCTGACCGGATCGATGTGGTCAAGCTCCTGGCAGGCAAGGATCTGCTGCCAGCCATCTACTTCATCTTTTCCAGGGCGGCCTGTGACGACGCGGCGAAGGCCGTAGTCAATGCGGGGATCAGCCTGACCTCAACCTCTGAACAGCGCCAGATCAGAGAGATCGTCGCCGAACACGTTCGAGTACTCGACGATGCCGATCTTGAGGTGCTGGAGTTCCGGACCTTCCAGGCATGTTTGGAAGCGGGGGTAGCCGCCCACCACGCAGGCATGGTCCCGCCGCTCAAAGAGGCGGTCGAAGCTTGCTTTGTGCGCGGGCTGATCAAGGTTGTCTTCGCCACCGAGACGCTGGCCCTAGGAATCAATATGCCAGCTCGCACCGTCGTGCTGGACAAGCTGAGCAAGTTCACCGGCGAGCACCATGAGTTCTTGACCCCGGCCCAATTCACCCAGCTCACCGGTCGTGCAGGCCGGCGCGGCATCGACACTCACGGCGAGGCGGTGACCCTGTGGTCGCCGTTCGTGCGGTTCGACCAGGTGGCCACCCTCGCGGCCAGCAAACAGTTTGTGCTCACCTCATCGTTCCGGCCGACCTACAACATGGCGGCCAACCTGGTGCGACGCTACCAGCCCGAACGGGCCAGGCAACTACTCAATCTCTCGTTCGCTCAGTTCCGAGTGGATTCCGGGGTGGTGCTCAGCGAGCATCGGGTCGAAAAGCTGCTCCTCCGCCTAGCCCAAACCGAGGGCAGGCTCGAAAAAGAGTTCGGACCGGTCGAAGAACTCAGGGCCGCAGCGTCAACCCCCGAAGAAGAGGAACAGGACAGCCAAGCCGTTGCCTTCGCCATGAGCCGGGTCAACCTCGGCGACGTGCTTGAGATCAACGGGCCGGACTTGCCAACCCAGGTGGTGGTGATCGCGGTGGCCTTCCGTCGAGGTGGCAGGGTTCGGGTCAAGATGCTCGACCGCGACGGCGACACCTACGAGGTGACGCCAGCGGATCTGTTCGATCCACCGCGACACGCGGGCCAGCTTGAGTTGCCCGAGCCCTACCTGCCCAACAGCGTGAGCTTCCTGCACGAGACAAGCCAGATCCTGGCCAGAACCAGATTGGCTGCACCCAAGAACCGAAAGTCGTTAGGCCCGACCGGCGAGGTCTCAGCCAGGACCCAACTGGAACCGGGGGCGGTGAAAGGTTTGCGCAAGCTCGATCGCATCGAACGCGATCTTGATCGAGCTAGAACCGCGGCCGCGGCCAGCGTCGACTCACTGGGCGCCCAGTTTGATCGGGTCATCGAGTTGCTTCGGCGGCGGGCCCATCTCGACGATTGGGAATTGACCGACAGCGGCCAGCGACTGGCCAGGCTCTACCACGAGTCCGACCTGTTCCTCGTTGAAGTGCTCGAAGACGGCCTGTTCGATGACCTGACCGCTCCCGAGGTGGTGGCGCTGGCCTCGACGTTCGTTTATGAGGAGCGGCGCAGCACCGGCAGCGAAGCCGATCCGTGGTATCCGTCAAACGAAATGCGTCGCCGCTTCCGTCATGTGCTCGCCCGTCACCGCAACCTGAACGACGACGAGAACGATCTGCGGCTTCGGCTAACAAGAGAACCCCATCCCGGTTTCATGGCGGTGGCCTACGGCTGGGCATCGGGGGGAGGGCTCGATGACGTACTGGCCGACGAGGAATTTACCGCAGGCGACTTTGTCCGGACCGCCAAGCAGCTGATCGACCTGTTGCGACAGCTGGCCAAGTTGGCCCCCGAGGCCAAGACCGCAGCAGCGGCCAGAGCGGGCGCCGACGCAGTGTTCAGGGATCTGGTGGCAGCCTCCTCGATTGTGGAACCTGACTCCGACTCCGATGCTGATTCGGACTCGGATTCCGACGTCGATGCTGATGCAGACGCCGCTGATGGTCCGGCGGCCGACCCAGACCGGTGACCATCGAGAAGGGTCAGGCCTGGGGTATTCCGGCGCCTGATGTGAAGCCGGAACATAGCGCCGGGAACGATGCCGAGCTCGCCTCGCTCGCAGGTGCCGCCGTCGCTGAAGGGCACCCCCTGGTAGCCAGCGTCACCGCTGGCGACCTGCTAGCCACACTCGGTCTTTCACAGCCCCGCCCAATCGACGAACGATTCGCATACCCGATCGACCTTGGTCAAGCGTTCCTGCGATCTGAGTCCGACGGGCTGGAGGCAGGACCATTCCCTTTTGTGGCCCACCTGATCGTTGGGCATGCCGGACGCAGCCCATGGCCGGCATCATTCGGGCCGCTGGCCGACCTAATCGGCGGAGCGATCGCCAGGGCCCTTGGCCATGGCGTGCCATGCACGGTTGCGGCGATGAACGCTGCCTGGCTCGGTGATCTTCGGCTCGGGCCCAAGGCCCACCCAAACGATGGCCTGCTCGATGTCACCGAGGGACAGGTCGGGTTTCGTGAGCGTCGCGAGGCGGTCAGCAGAGCTCGCTCGGGATCACATCTTCCCCATCCCGCGCTGTCGACCAGCAGGGTCGCTCAGTGGAGTGCGAGCTTTGATCGGCCGCGGTCGGTCTCGCTCGACGGCGTCGCTAAGGGTCGATTCATGGCGGTGAGGATCGAACTGGTGCCCGACGCCATAACCGTGGTCGCCTGATTCAGAGAACGGCTTTGATTCAGAGAACGGGTCTGATTCAGAGAATAGCGATGGCGTTGCCGGGAGAACCGAGACCTCCGGGGATCTTCAGCGGAGCGGCGACGAAGAAGAACGTCGAGCGATTCGCCGCGGCGCACGCATCACGTAAAATCTCGAAGTCGAACATCTCTCCCAAGGCCATGCCGAGCGTCGGCAGTAGTCGCCGGTGTAGCGACCCGATCGCCGGATCTCCTGGCACGACCTCCACCGCCGGGTTGTCGCAACAAATCGCCGCCGGGTGGGCGTTCCACAGGAACCGAGCCATCGACTCGTCGGCCCGGAGTCCGGCGAAGGTTGGGCTTTCGGCGTAGTCGGCGCGACCCTGGGAGTCGAGGGCCAGGTAGCCCTTGCTCCAGGCGGTGCGAATACAAAGTAGGTCGCCGGTCTGCAGCTCAACGCCCTGCTGATCGAGGGTGCTCTGCACCTGCTCAGCGGTTATCGCCACCGGCTCAAGCGGGTCCCACTGGTGGCCTTCGGCTTCAAACCACGAGGCAACATCGATCAGAACTCCCCGTCCGGCGATGCCGTGGTCAGCCCACTGGTCGATGCCGAGCCCGATCGGCCCATCGGTCGGGCTATCGGTTCGCCCGCCCCAGAAACCGTGCTCCCGGCAGCGGACGTGGCTCAGCGCGTCCCACTGGGTCGACCCCTGGGGGTGGAAGTTGTCGAGCCGGTCGTCCATCTCGTTTCTGTTGAGGTCAAACACGGCGTGCTCGAACGGCTGGCGTCCGAACAGCGGTGGGTTTGGAACGTTGAGCGGCAGGTCGAGCGAGACCCGGATGCCAGACGAAACCAGCGCCGCTGCGGCCGCGGTTCGCTCGGCGGTGATCAGGTTCATCGAACCGAGCACGTCCTCTGGCCCGAACACTTCCCAGGCGTGCCGTAGTCCCAGATCGCCGAGCAGCGGCAGATCATCAAAGTCCGGCAGTTTCTCGACGTTGTCGGCTGAAGTCATGATCAGTATCCCAGCTCCTGGGCGGCTCGTTCTAGGGCGACGGTCACCGACCATTCGGTGCGGGCCAGTCGCAGGTCGGTGTTGCTGCCGTCGGCATATAGCCCTGCTGCGCTCATCCAGAACGCGGCCGATCGCATGGCGTAGAGCAGCTGGTAGTACCGGCACCGGTCTTCATCGATCGTGATACCGGTGGCCGCCTCGTACCGCTCGAAGAAGAGCTCTCGGGGAACAACGTTCGACAGTAGCTCGGTGCCCTCCCGGTTGAGCTCGGTAAGCATGTAGGCCACGTCGTACATCGGGTCGCCGATGACCTGAAGTTCCCAGTCGAGAACCGCCGATACTCGATCGTCGTCGATCAGAACGTTGCCGGTGCGGAACGCGCCGTGAACCAGGGTCAGACGTTCGGTTGTCGGCGCGTTTGCCTTGAGCCAGCCGATGAGGTCGGTCAAGATCGGATGACCGGGGTGGCCGGAATCTTCGATCAGCCCCTGCCACTTCGCAATCTCAGACTCGGCGAAACTCGCACCCGAGCCGGGCACACCGAGGAAGTCGAGACCAACGGCCTTCCAGTCGGCGTTGTGAATGGCCGCCAGCGCGTCGGTGAAGCTCTCCGGAAGCACCCCACGGTCGGCAGCAGCGGCGTAGAACTCCCGCCCCGCTTTGCGCCACGGGCTCGGGCATTCGCCCGGCACCCGCTCCATGATCAGTGCTGGCGCTCCAAGTGCCGCAGCGTCAGGCTCGTACCAAAAGACCTGTGGGGCAGGCACGTCAGTGGCTTCCAGACACTTCAGCACCCGGTACTGCTGGCCAAGGTCGGACTCGTGGCGAAGCAGCGCATTGCCGGGGTCACGGCGCAGGCAAAGACCCTGCTGCTGTTCGCTGCCACCCTGCCTCCAGATCGCATCGAAGAGCCAGGTCTCATGCGACCAGCCAACGGCGATGCGAGTCATCCCGCTGATGGTCACCGGACCGTCGGACTCCAGCTTTTCCGCCAGATACGCCGAAACGATCGCCTCGAGTTTCTGCTGGTCCGACAGGTCATCTGACTGGTCATGTGACTGGGCACTGGAGGTTGTCTGGTCGGTCATGTGGCGATCTCCATACGGCGGTCGATGTCGCCCCGCAATGTCGCACGAATCAACCCGAGCGCAACTGCGGCTTTGGGTTCATCCGGCCCCCACCGGTAGATCGCTTCGATGACCGGGCTCAGCGATGCCACAGTCGACATCTGCTTGGCCTCGGCCGCCGCTGCGACTACCTCATCTGGTGCGCCGGTCAGCGGCGCTGCCAGTTTCTGGTGCAGGTCGCGTAGATCATTCTGTTCGCCTTCGCGGTGGGCGTCGCTGGTCGAGAGCTGCTTCGCCAGCTTGCCAAGGATGACCGAGGCCATGAAGGTCTGGGTCTTGGCATATTCGTTGCCAACCTCCGGTCCGACTTCGTGACGCAGGGTTGCCGAGAGGCGTTCGAGTAATTCACTCGGCTCTACGCTCATGTCGGCAAACTCCAGTCGCCGGATCGCTTGGCTGCCGACCAGCGATGGACCGGCCACATGTCCTGATCTTCGCCCCACCATTCGGTGCCAGCGTCGTCTCCCTGGAGTTTCCAATGGATGATGCTGTTGACGTCGATGAAAGTATGTCGGTTGATGGAGATCCGGCTCACCGAACGCCCCTCAGCCACGAACGGGCGACCGGCCTCGTCGGTTGCCTCGATACGGATCGTCTCGACCCAGCCTTCGGTCGGATGCCTGGTCACCGAGCGCTGCCCGTCGACCAGGCTCGTCGCATCGTCGCCCCGATTTACGAAACCGTAAGCGACCCGGTCGGTACCGTCTCGAGTGTTGGTGACGGCCAGAAAGCCCGGCCCGCCTTCTCCCGCACCGGTGACATAGGCTGCCTGCCGCGGGCGGTTCTCCGGACGCCGACCCCAGGTGCGATCCCGGATGGCCCAGCAGTCGATGTCGATGTGTTCACCGTGGACTTCGATGTTGCCGGTCACGTGACCGATCTGATCGAAGTGAGCAGCCTTGCCAAACGTAGAGCCGGAGGCGCTCAGCGGCCGCGGTGCCATCGTGCCATCGAAGCGCAGGTCGGCGGTGAACAGCCCGGGGTCGTCGTAACCCAGGCGATAGCCGAGGGTTGGCTCTTCGACGGTGATCGAGACACCGGTCGGAAGTTCAACGTTTCGCAGGTCGGCGTCGGCTGGTAGCTCCAACGCCGAATAGTTCGCCGAGTAGAGCGCCTCCCATGGCAGGTTTGCGCTGTCATCCCAAACCCAGGCGCCGCCGGCCACGGTGCCGATATTGTGGCGGGCCATCGTGTAGAACCAGCCGCCGAGGCGTCGTTCGACATCGTGAAATGAGAACCATGCGGTCTCGGTGAACCACCAATCGTCGCCTGCGAGGTGTCGATGGAATCCGTCGTCGTCGGGGGTGAATATGAGTTCCCGCTCTTCGCTATTTGGCACCGGCAAACCATAGACCAAAGCCTCTCCTCGGCACACAAAGAGGCGCACCGCCATCGACTTCACCTAGATTCTGGCCATGTCATCCAGGCAGTCACCGTCATCCAGGCAGTCACCGTCACCCAGGCAGTCACCGTCATCCAGGCAGTCACCGTCATCCAGGCAGGCACCGTCACCCGGGCAGTCACCGTCATACGGACAGGCAGCAGGCGGAGGAGAGGACCCAGCCCGACAGCCCCCGGCTCCCGCTGGCCGGAGGATCGTGCCTCCGGAAATGGTGGCGGAGTATTACCGGCGGGGCTGGTGGGGCGAGCGCACCCTGCTCGACGACTTCCTGGCTAAAGCACAGGAGACCCCGGACGCCCCAGCGATTGTGACCTATCGCCAGGGGATCGCCGAGCCCGAGCGTACGAGTTACGCCGAGCTTGAGCTGGCGAGCCGACGCTGCGCCGGTGCCCTGCTCGAGCTCGGGGTGAAGGCTGGCGAGGTGGTCTCGGTGCAGCTGCAAAACTGCTGGCAGTTCCCCGCTCTGGTGTACGGCATCTTGCGGGTCGGGGCCATCGCCAATCCGTTGGTACCGATCTTTCGTCGTCGCGAGTTGGAGTTCGTGCTCGGTCGTACCGAGAGCCGGGTGCTGGTCGTCCCCGATCGTTTTAACCGTCATGATTACGGCGAGATGGCACTGGAGCTGCTCGACGTTGTCGACTCGGTCGAACACGTGGTGATCATCGGAGACGATCATCGAAGCGGCCTGAGTTTCGAAGACTTCTTCCTCAGTCGCCGGTGGGAAGACCAGCCAGATCTCGATGCCGAACTGGAGCGCCGCCGCCCCGGGCCCGATGACATCGTGGAGATCCAATTCACCTCGGGCACCACCGGCGAACCGAAAGGTGTGCTGCATTCGCACAACACCATCCGTTCGGGTGGGAGGGCGATCGACGAAATCTACGGTCTTGGTTCGGGCGACGTCTGTTTCATGGCCTCGACCCTGGCTCATCAAACCGGTTTCGGCTACGGCATGCTCAAACCGCTCTCGATGGGCATGGCCGTGGTCTACCAGGACCTCTGGGACGTCGAACAGATGCTCGACGCCATCGAGAGCGAAGGCATCGTCTGGACCGTTTCGGCCACCGCCTTTGCCATGGACATGGTTGCCGCCCAACGCCGCCGAGCTCGCAACGTTGACTCGTTTCGCTACTTCATCTGCGGTGGGGCCCCGATCCCGCCGGTGGTTGTCGAGCAATTCGACGAGTTCCTCGGTGCCGAACTGATCGCCGTCTGGGGCATGACCGAGAACATGATTACGACGACGACCAGACCGGGAGACCCGGTGGAGCTGGTGTCGGATTCGGATGGAACGACGGTGGACTGGATGGAGATCCGGATCCTCGATCAAGATGGCGTGCCGGTGGGCATCGGCGGAACCGGCGACCTCCAGTGTCGCGGTCCCAGCCAGGCTCTCGGCTACTTTCACCGGCCCGATCTCTATGAGGCGGCGTCGCCCGACGGGGACTGGTTCGATACCGGTGACGTCGCCCGGGTCCGCTCTGACGGCGGTATCCGCATCGTCGGTCGTACCAAGGACCTGGTCATTCGTGGCGGGGAGAATATTCCGGTGGCCGAGGTCGAGGATCTACTGCTCCGCCACCCGGGGATCGACGAGGTAGCGGTTATCGGTCTGCCCGATGATCGCCTAGGGGAGCGGGCCTGCGCAGTCGTTTCCGCTGCGGTGAGCGACCTCACGCTTGAGTCGCTGACGTCGTTCCTCAGCGAAGCGGGCATGGCCCGACAGTTCTGGCCCGAACGGCTGGTGGTGATGGACGACATGCCCCGCACCCCGTCAGGCAAGATCCAGAAATGCAAACTGCGCCAAGAATTAGGAGAAGGACCGGTGGCCGAATGAGCGACGAAATAGCGCCGATACCCAGGCCCAAAACCGGGGGCCGGGCTGGCGCCTCAGCGACGATGGCCGAGGCCATGGCTGCTCTGGCCGACTGTCGCCGGATCTATGTCACCGGCGGTTGTGGGGCGCCAAGCGCCCTAGTCGAGGGTCTGGCGGCAGAGCGTCAACGCTGGGATCGCCTGGAGATCGTGGCCGACTATCTACTAGCGCCACTGGCGATCTTTGACCACCCCGGCGAACCGTTTCACCTGCTCAGCCTGCAGCCCAGTCGGGCCGTCGATGGCATGCGGGCCGCGAACGCACTCAGTAATGTTTCATCAAGCCTGCGACACTTCGCCAAGCTCACCAGGTCAGACGGGCCGTTGTCTATCGATGCCGCGCTGGTGCATGTCAGCCCACCGGGACCCGACGGCCGATTCAGCCTTGGGGCCAGTGTCGGCACCCCGGTGGAGGTCATGGCCAACGCACCGTTGGTCATCGCCCAGGTCAACCCCCAGATGCCATACACGTTCGGCGCCGCGGAGTTGGACCGAGATGAGATCGACCTGTTGGTCGATGTCGATCACGCTCTCGTTGAACTGCCTGCTAGCTCGGTCGACGCAACAGCGGAGCAGATCGGCTCGCTGGTCGCGGCCGAGATCCCCGATCATTCGGTCATCCAATTCGGCGTCGGGGCTATCCCAAAGGCGGTGCTCGATTCGCTCCACAACCACCGCGACCTCGGTGTGCACGGCGGCATGATCGGCGATGAAGTAGCTGCGCTTTACGCCAGCGGAGCTCTCACCGGCCGGGCCAAGCCAACCTGGCCTGGCAAAATGGTTGTCGGCGCAGTGCTCGGCGGTCGCACCGCGTTTGAGTTCGCCGACCGCAATCCCGATCTGTTGATGGTTCCTGCCAGTATCTCCCACGGCCCGACCGCGCTCGGGGCCCTCGATCGTTTTGTGGCTATCAACTCCGCGGTTGAGGTTGCCCTCGATGGTTCTATCAACGCCGAAACCGCGGCCGGGCGAGTGCTTTCTGGCCCCGGCGGGCAGCCGGACTATCTGATTGGAGCCGCCGAGGCCGCGCATGGCATCTCGATCATCGCCCTGCCATCGACGGGCGGACGAGACGGTGGCCGTTCGCGCATAGTTTCGGCTCTCGACACAGGAACTTCGGTCACCGGCCTGCGATCGTTTGCCGACCTGGTGATCACCGAACATGGCGTCGCTCGGCTCAAAGGACGAAGTTTCGCCGAACGGGCCGAAGCGCTGAAAGCGATCGCCGATCCGCAACACCAAGAATCGTTGGAGTAACTGCACAGCTTCGTCCGAAATCGCCGCAGTGCGATGCGTCGCAACCGTCTGACCAGGGGTTTTGTTCACCGATATCGGAAAAGACCGGCCTGTTCAACGCAGTCTGACGGCCGACGATTGTCCAAGGACCTGCAGGCTTCTTCGTTTGGTCCGCCCTTAGCGCCCCATCTGGCCCTAACCTCTCACGCCGTGAGCACGTATCTTGTTGAAGAGTTCACCGAGGGAGAGCAAGATATCCTCCGGCGGTACTTCACGAACCTCGATTTACCGGTTTTTGCCCTGGTCAA
>JBOEHD010000116.1:0-11228 GCA_050633745.1 Acidimicrobiales bacterium | reverse complement strand
GTGGTGTCTTTGAACAGGCTGATGAACTGTCCGACCAGCGCTGGGATCACGTTGCGGATCGCCTGCGGCAGCACGATCTTGGTCATGATCGGAATCGGGGTCAGGCCGTTGGCTTTGCCCGCTTCGATCTGGCCCCGAGGCACCGACTGCAGGCCGCCACGGACGATCTCGGCTACATAGGCTGCGGTGAACAGGGTGAAGATAACGATCGCCCGCACAACCTTGCCCGGCGCCAGCGCCTGAGGAATGAAGAACCCGAGGGCCACGTTGGCCATGAGTAGCAGCGCCAGCAGGGGAGTGCCCCGGAACAGTTCGATGTAGACCGTGCAAAGCCAGCGCACGATTGGATACTCCGAACGTCGGCCTAGCGCCAGAAGCACGCCGATAGGAAAGCACAGAACGATCGAAATGGCGGCGAAGAAGACGTTCAGCATCATGCCGCCCCAGTCGTTCCAGCCGACGCCAGCATTGAGGTACCAGATCGACGCGAGCGCCAAGACCAACAGCCCAACCACGACCAGTGGACTGGAGCTGATCGGTATCAGTCCGCCGAGTACACGGCCAGCGATACCGGCAACGATGATGGCACCGACCAGGAGCCACGGCTGCAGGGTTGAGGTCAGCGACAGCAGCAGGAGAACCACCACGATCGCAGGCCAGAACCGAAGCGCTAGATCTCGAACTCGGGCAAAGCCAGCCAGCGGTTCTGCGGTATCGGGGGCGTCCTGGTTGCGGCGGATGGCGTAACCGATTCCCAGCGCACCGATAAAGGTGAGCGCTACCAGTACGACGGCCAGCCGTGTCAGCTCTTCTGATGGCCATGCACCGGTCAGGAACAGCGACAGGTTGGCTCGGACGATGTCCCACCGTCCGGTAACGAAGATGAATCGCAGGAGGCGATAGCTGACCCAGGCGATAATGACGCTGAAAATGATAGTGATCGCAGCATCGCCGGGTGAGCGGAAGAGGTTCTTCTTTAGCCAGGTAGTCATCATCGCTCGATCGCCAGTCGTCGGTTGAAGAAGTTGATCACGGCGGAGATGCTCAGCGATCCGATCAGGTAAATAACGATCAGCACCACGAACGCCGGGATGGCAGGCGAGCGGTTACCAATGCTGGTGCTGATGACCTTTGTCAGGTCGAAATAGCTGATTGCCAGACCCAATGAAGAGTTCTTCAGAAGGTTGATGTACTGGTTGCCGAGTGGTGGAAGAGCGATGCGGAGCGACTGGGGGAGAATCACGTAGCGCATGCGCTGCCACCCCGATAGGGCCATGGCGGTGGCCGCTTCGCCCTGCCCCTTCGGTACGGCCTGTATTGATCCTCGGAAGATCTCGGCGATATGACTGGAGGTGTAGATCGTTAGTGCGGCCAGGAGAGCGAAGTACTCGGGCTGCATGGTGATGCCGCCGCTGACCTGCCTTTCGGCCAGCACCGGGCTGGTGACGCTGATGCTGGTCAGGAGTGCGCCGATGACGATCGTGGCTAGAACCGGGGGCACCATCCAAAAGAGAAGCCGAGTCGGGGCGCCGGTGGCGTCCATAACCCGGATTCGCCACGCTCGTACCAGGTAGCCGACGACGGCGGCGACGATTAGTACCGCCAGGAACCGAAGCCCAGAACCGGAGAACCATGGCACCGAGATACCTCGACCGTTTGCCACGGTCAGTCCGTCGATGATCCAGGAGTCGTCGACCCTTGGGAAGATCGCCAGGGCGATGGCCAGGTAGGAGAAGATCACAAGGCCGAGCAGCGGAACGTTCCGGATCGCTTCGACATAGACCAGGGTGAAGGTTCGAACCAGCCAGTTGCCGGAGAGTCGACCGATGCCGACAGCGACGCCGATCACGGTGGCGAGGGCAATACCGACGAGCACGACTCGCAGGGTGTTCAGTACACCTTCAACGATGGCTTGGCGAACCGGTTGGCTGGTACGGAAATCGTTGGCCGGGATGGGGAAGCCGGCCGGTTGGTCGAGGAAGTCGAAGCCAACGGGTATGCCCTGGTTTGCGCTGTTGACCCGGACGTTGTTGAACAGCACGCCGATGATGGCCACGAAGAACGCCAGCACCGCTAGCTGGAACAGCCAGGACAGCGTCTTTACGTCACGCCAGAAAGGTGGCCGCTTCGCCACTTGGATACTACCCACTCGCCGAGCCCCCGAATCCCGTTGCTGCCTATAGAACTGCGCTTACCTAGCTGTGTGTATCGAACTGCGTGTATCGAACTGCATATTCATCGCATTGCGTATTTGGAATTGCTAACCGAGCTGGGGTCAACCGTCAAGCGACGGTTGACCCCGATCAGCCCAGCTTCTAACTACATGTACTAACTATCTCTTCTAGCTACTGCCTAACGTTTGCTCGTTATGAGCTAGCGCTTACCGGTAAGGCGGGGCGTAGAGCAGGCCACCGTCGAACCACAGAGCGTTGTTGCCACGCTCGAGGCCAAGCGGGGTGAGGTGACGATCGAAGATCTCGCCGTAGTTACCGACCTGCTTCACAACCTGGTAGGCGAAGTCGGTGGGGAGGCCGAGGCCTGGATCGAGCACTGCGCCGTCAACTTCAACGCCGAGGAACTTCTGGATGTTCGGGTTTTCCGAAGTGAGGAAGCTGTCCACGTTTGACGAGGTGATGCCGAACTCTTCAGCCTGGATGGTGGCGAACACGATCCAGTTCACGGCCTGGGCCCACTGGGTATCGCCGTCACGGACGGCCGGTGCCAGAGGTTCCTTCGAGAAGACCTCGGGCAGGATGCGGACTGCATCGGCGCCGCCGATGTAGTTCGCACGGTGGCCGGAGAGCGCTGAGGAGTCAGCGGACCAACCGTCGCAACGGTCGCCGTCGAATGCTTCCTGGATGAGCTCGTTTGTCTCGAACGAGAGCACTTCGACCGAGAGGCCGAGACGGGAGAACTCGTCTGCGGCGTTGCCCTCGGTTGTGGTACCGGAAGCCACACAGACAACGGTGTTGTCCATGTCGGCGAGGTTGTTGTAGCTGGAGCTGGAGTGAACCATCATGCCCTGGCCGTCGTAGAAGTTCGGCTGCAGGAAGGTTGCACCTTCAGAGCCGTCACGGCTGGCGGTCCAGGTGGTGTTACGAACCAGGACGTCAACCTCGCCGGACTGTAGCGCGGTGAAGCGGTCTGCGGTCTCAAGGTCTACGTGATCCACTGCCTCGGCGTCACCGAGCACACCGGCGGCGATCGCTCGACAGAAATCGCTGTCGAAGCCCTGGTGGGTGCCGTCAGCCTGGAGTACGGCGAAGCCAGCGAGTGCGTCGCGGGTTCCGCACTTGACCTCGCCATTGGTGGCGATGGAGTCGAGCACACTTCCGGCGCCCTGAGTCAGGTCGACCGTTTCGCTCTCTTCTGGCTCATCGGCGTCACCGCCGTCGGAGTCGGAGTCGGCATCGTTCTCGGCTGGCGTGCTTTCTTCTGTGACATCTTCTTGGGCGTCGTCTGTGCTTTCGGCGCAAGCCGCAGCAGCGAACGCGAGCGCTAAGAGCAGCGCCATCATTCTTAGTAGTGATTTCACTCTTGGGTCCTCCCCGGCGGCCCGGTATTTCCAGGCCCGTAACTGGTACAAATTTTCTGTAGTTTTCTGGACTGTCGATTAGACAGATCAGTCGAAGCATCCTATGGCGTGGATTTGGCTCAGCAAAGGGATGTGACCTGGCGGGAGAGGGTGGCGGCTGAGTTCGAAGAAAGATTGTGGAAAGAATTTGTCGACCCACTTTTCCGGGTTTGGTTGGCTTCGCCACTGCCTTGGCGGGTAAATCGACTCTCGGCGCTAGGCGCGGCCTGCCTAGCAAGTGCTCCCCAGGCGTATTACAGTTTCTTGTAGATGGTTGTCACAAACCCAGACGAATCGGCGGGATTCGGGTCAAGCCATGGCGAAACCCATGCTTCCCAAGCCTGCGAACCGGCCAGCAAGCCTTCCAGTCAAGGGGAAGGTTCCATTGGTCAACCGGTTCTTTTACCGCGCCTTGGGCGGCGACTTGCCATCGGCCTAATTGCGGTCACCGTCGTAGCGCTCGGCACTGTTCCCAGCGCGGCGCAGACCACCTCATCGACAGCGTCGACCACAACCTCGACAACGGCCGCCGATACCACAACGACCACGGCGAGTACTACAACGTCGACAACGGCCAGCACCACCACTGCCGCCCCGACCACCGCCAGTACCGCAACAACCGTCTCGACAGAGACAACGGTGGCCGAAACAACCTCGTCGACCAACGCATCGACAACGACGACTCAGCCCACCACGAGCACAACCGCATCTGCAGATAAGCAGAAGGTCGACGCAGCGGCAGCCCAAAAGGCCAGAGAGGTCGATGCAGCAAACGCCAAGCTCGGTGATCTGACGAATGCTCTGGCCGTACTACAGCGCAAGGTGGCAACGCAGACCGCCGAAGTCGAGATCGCAAACCAGCGGCTAGAGGCCGCCCGCGCCATCGCTGAGGCAACCGAACAAACCGTGACGGAGCTTGAGTCGCAGGTACGCGAACTCGAATTCGGATTGAGCGATCAGGCCATTCGGTCGTTCAAAGGCGAGGTTCTGGAAGCGGGTGTTCTCTCCCTCGGTGAAGACCCGAACGAGTCGCTGAGGATGCAGGCCATGTTGGCCAAGGCAACCCAATCCGACATCGACTATGTCAATACCTTGGCCGGCGTCCGAGAAGATCTGTCGGCCCGCCGTGCCGATACCGCCGAGGCGCTTGCCTTAGCCGAGCAGTCGCAGCAGGCCAGCGAGGAGCAGTTGGCCGCGCTGGAAAGCGACCGTCAGGCCCAGGGGCAAGTGGCCGCATCCGCTGAGGTCCGCTTGGACCATTTGCTTTCGGAGCGGGCCGCGCTGGCTCAGCTCGGTGCTGAAGTCGAATCGGGGCAGGTAGCCGACACCGAGGCGTTGATCGCCCAACTGGCATCGGCTCCGGTATCAGCACCGGCTTCGACCACGGCAAGCAACAGCTCAGCTTCGACCGTAACCAGAGCCGATATCTTCCCCGCAGCCAATGGCATCGAGGTCCACCGCGACATCGTCGAAGCCGTAACCCAGCTGCTGATCGACGCCGCGGCCGACGGGGTCGACTTGGCCGGTGGCGGCTATCGCGACTCTGCGGGTCAGATCCGAGCCAGGCGAGCTAACTGTGGCACATCGAATTTTGCCATCTACGAGATGCGTTCGAGCCAGTGTTCGCCGCCGACCGCCCGGCCCGGCCGATCGATGCACGAGCAGGGCAAGGCCATCGATTTCACCCACAACGGCAAACTGATTCGCAGCCGTTCTGGCGACGGGTGGAATTGGCTGAACGCCAACGCCAACAAATACGGGCTCTACAACCTGCCGAGCGAACCCTGGCACTGGTCGGTGAACGGCCGCTAAGGCCCGCCCGATCTGGCAATCCGGCGTCTGCTGGACGAATGATCATGTATCTGCGACTCTTGGCTATAGAAACTCCAGCCTGGATGCGTCAGATTACATGTCATGACCCAAACACAGACAAAGACTCAGACACAGCCACAGACGCCGGCCAACACATCCGCCGCACCTAGCGCCCGCTTTAACGATTCGGCGGCCGTAGCCGGTCTGGCCGTCCCTGCCACTGACAAACAGCGTGACAAGGTGGCGGCGGAGATCAAGAAACGTACCTTCCTGACGCTGTCGACCGCCTCGCCTGCCGGTTACTCCCACGCCGCTGGCGTGATCTACGAAGCGGTTGGCGGATCGCTCTGGATCCACACCCTGCGTTCGAGCCGCAAGGCTCGCAACATCGCGGCCTCCGGCCGAGTCGGTGTTTGTATCCCGTTTCGCAAACTCCCGGTCGGCCCGCCGTACACGGTGCAGTTTCAGACCACCGCCTCGCTTGTCGAGATGGACGACCCGGAGATCCTGCGTCTGCTCGACAAAGGGCATCTGAAGAATATCTCCGGCCACGGCGCCTTGGAGATGGCAGACGGTTGCTTCATCAAGCTCAGCTGGCCCCAGACGGTTCACAGCTACGGACTGGGCGCAAAGTTGATCGACCTGATCCGAGACCCACTCAACAGCGGCGCTGGCCGGGTTACCTTCGGCCCTGGAGAGGCATATGGCAACTGAGATTCGAGCGATCGGTCCCGACAACGCAGTCCCACTCATCGAGGATCCGCTGGCCGAGGCCTTGCACTTCCTGAGGATGGACGGCATGTTCTATTGCCGCTCGGAGCTCACCGCTCCCTGGGGCCTCGAGCTCCCACCGATGACCGACTGCCTCTGGTTCCACGTCATCACATCGGGGAGCTGCATCCTCATCGATTCTGACGACGTCGAGCATCAGCTCGCCGAGGGCGACGTTGTGGTGATGGCCCACGGCGCTGGACATCGGGCGCTCGATATTGAAGGTACGCCTACGCCCCCCGTGTTCGATCTACCTCATGACTACATAAGCCGTCAGTACGCCATCCTCCGCCACGGCGGAGGCGGCCAGCCAACCAACATCATCTGTGGCCTTGTGCAGTTCACCCACCCTGCAGCTCGGGCGTTGGTCGAGAACCTGCCGGAACTGATTCGGGTTGACGCCGCGGCGAAAGGTCCGGAGTGGCAGTGGCTGCCGGGCATCCTCAGTCTGCTGGCGGCGGAAACCCGAGCGACCCGGCCCGGTGGCGAAGCGGTGGTCACCAGGTTGTGCGACATCTTGGTCATCCAGGCCATTCGAACCTGGATCGAGACCGACCCGCTGGCCAAGACCGGTTGGCTCGGGGCGCTACGCGACCCGGCCATCGGCCACGCCATCGCCAGGATTCACCGCGAACCGGAGAACGACTGGACCGTGGCCAGCCTGGCCGCGGAGTGCGCCATGTCTCGCTCCGGCTTCGCCGCCCGATTCAGTGAGCTGGTTGGCCGGTCACCGATGCAGTACGCAACCGAGTGGCGTATGCACCTCGCCTCCGACCTCCTGCGGACCGAGCAGCTGTCGATCGCCGCCGTGGCCAGCAGGTTCGGTTACCAGTCTGAAGCGGCTTTCAGCCGGGCCTTCAAGCGGGTTACTGGGATTCCGCCGAGTTCTGCCAGGCTGACGCCGGAGCCAGCACCGTACTGAGCGGCCCGAGGTCGTTAGCGCCGGTGGGGGAGGAGGCGATGAACCACTCGGTGCCGAAACGGGCTCGAAAACCGTCGAAGTCCGGGTTCTCGGCATCGAAGTCGTCAGGGACCTGCGACAGATGGTTCGAGATGGCACCGATCTTCGCTTCCAGCCACTGCTCACCCTCAACGAAGTGGGTGAGGTCGGCGTGGGCCGCGGCAAAGTTCGGATCGAGGGTGCCGTCGGCTTCAGGTAAACCAGCCAGGTACTCGCGGCTGTAGGTGGCGTCGAGCACCCAGTCGGCTTCCAGGGTCTTGACCGCGGCGTGGGCGACATGATGAACCTGAATGTGGTCGGGGTGGCCGTATGTGCCGTTTTCGTCGTAGCCAATGACCGCAACGACGTTCTCATCGGCCAGCAGGTCGGCCAGCTCCTGGGCTACCGCCTGCACTGACGCATTTGAGAACGCCTCGGGGTTCTCAGTCGTTTCGGTTCCGGCCATCCCAGAGTCGGCGTAGGCCAGCCACTCGACCCGAGCGACGCCGAGATCTCGACAGGCCGCGTTGGCTTCGTCGACCCGTCGTTCACCGAGTGTCTGACCGCCGAGGTCGACTCCTGTTTCGCCTGCGTCGCCACGGGTGCCGTAGACCACGATCGTTCGCAGGCCCTGGTCTGCCGCCTTGGCCAGGGTGGCACCGGTAAGCACACACTCATCGTCGGGGTGGGCCTGTAAGAACAGAACGGCCGGCTGTTTCGCGTCGCTGGTCACCGCTCGATCCTATTGGGTCGACAACTCGGTGAGACTCGTTGCAGGTCGGACGTAGATCTCGCCCGGTTACTACGAGCGGGGCTCGGCCAGGCGTTTGCTAGGAAGGTCGTTTAGCTGCAGTTCGCTACGGAACGACTCCGATATCGGCACCGACCCGGCATCGAGTGGTGTGCCGGTTCCGTCGGCGATGCGGACCATCATGTTGAAGTTGGCGCAGACCGCCGCGGCGTCGACCATGCCAGCTTCACCGACCGCCTCGATCAGCGCCGCTCGGTCGCTGGACTCGACGGTTCCTGCGTGTACCTTCTCGGCGAAGTCGGTGAGCAGTGCACCGTATGCGATGCCGCCGTCACCGTTCTCGCTGCCGGACACCGCCTGCAGATCCAGTTCGGCTGAAGCTGAACTCGAACCAGCGACATCGTCGCCCGCAACCGCAGAACTGCTCAGACCGAGCAGCAATGTGTGGGAGGTCGTTCAATAGAAGCACTCGTTGAGAAGCGACGTTCGGGCTGCCAGCAGCTCGACCTGCATCCGGTCCAGAGCGCCACGACTCCAAGACAGGTCGGCGATGAGCGCCTCGCGAGGTACATACTGGGCATCCGACAACCTCGACCATGCCTTGACCGCGACCGGCACCGCTGTCAGCGCTCGGCCGACGTTGGCCCCGCCGGTTCCCACCGTCGGCACCCAGTGGGTCGATACCTGCGCGGCAGCGCCGCGCAGCCCATCGGGATGACCCTTGACCGGGCCGGGAAGCGATGTTGACTCGGCGCCGATGGCCTGAGCGAAAACCTCAAGGCAGGTGGCGGTGGCGACAATGCTCACCAGCTCCACATACTGTTCGGGACTGAGTCCTCGCTCGATGATCTGGTGATACCACTCTTTTGTGAGCGTGCCGGGATGCACCGCTAAACGCCAGACGGCGTCGATAGCGGCAGCGGGGAGGATCTCATCGTCGTCGATCAATCCGTCAACGGTGGTTGGCCCGACCCACGGTGGGAGTTCGTCGGCCGCTCTGGCCCGGCGGACCTGACTGACGATGGCCAGTCGTTCGGAGCCCGACCAGTTGTTGCCTGGTCTAGCCCACTCCTTGATCGTTTCGAGGTGAGCGTTGACCAGATCCGCTCGGACAGAAAGATCAACCTCGTCATACAGATCGCTCATAGAGCCCTTTCTTAGCCTGTTTCACTCATCGGAAACGAATTCTGAGAAAGGCCGTCGGGTATTGCTTCTGTGAAACGATGTAGCGGGTATGGGATGTATCGCACATGGATAATACGAGCGCGGCGAACTCGCCGCCGCACGAACCCCGGCCTGGTTCCCGCACCGGGTCGGCCGGATCAGCCGAAGGCGCCCAGGTTGAGCAGAGTGCGGTTCTGCTTGAGCTCTACGACGACGCGTTGCCGCAGATCCATGGCTACCTGATGCGGCGGTGTCGTAGCAGGCTTGTGGCCGAAGACCTGACCGCCGAGGTCTTCATGGCTGCAGTGGCTGGGATCAAGTCGGCCAAGGTTGAGACCGTGACCGTTGCCTGGCTCATCGGGATCGCCCGCCACAAACTGGTTGATCACTGGCGTAGACAAGAACGAGAGCAACGCCGACTTGAGTCCATCGCCGGCGAGCTGACCGATCCGCCAGATGGCTGGGAGTCGGTCATCGACAGTCGATTGTCTCACGAGATTCTGGCCGGTCTGGCAACCCAACATCGAGCGGCGCTGACCCTGCGCTATCTCGATGGTCTACCGGTGGCCCAGGTTGCCACCCATCTCGAACGAACGGTGCAAGCCACCGAGGCACTACTGACACGATCAAAAGCCGCTTTTCGTCAGGCTTACAGCCGCCAGGGAGGATCCGATGTCTGATCCGTTTGCAACGATCTTTGGTGAGGAAGCGCCGGTGGTACCCCGCCAGGCCTTCGCCGAACAACTCCGAACAAGAATCACAGTCGAACTAGGAGAACTGATGACTGAAACAACCGCTGACGCTCAAGATGACAGTCAAGCCGCCAATCAGGGTACGGCTGCCGCCGACGAACTGGTCAGCCCCGGTTCGCTGTTCTACTTCACGCTGCCCGGTGCCGACATCGACCGCTCAGCCCGGTTCTACTCCGAACTTTTTGGCTGGGAACTCCACCAGGGTGATGCCGGTTATCACGTGGCCAACGTTTACCCTCCGATGGGACTGGAATCCAAGGACTCGATCGAACCCCAGGTGTGGATCGAGGTTGCGGAGATCGACGCCGCAGTGGAAAAGGTTCGAGCGCTCGGTGGGCAGGCCGAGGATGCGGTGCACTACGACTCCGGATGGTCAGCGGCGTGCCGCGATCCTCAGGGGGTTCAGTTCAACCTCACGGTTCCCCGAGACAGCTATCGCCAACCGGCCCGTCGCTCTACCGAGCAGGGTGAGCTGTTCTATTGGACGCTACCCGCCCCGGATGCCGTCGAATCCAAGGCCTTCTACGCCGAGCTACTCGGTTGGCAGTTCGGCGATCCGGGCAACGCCGGAGGTATGCACGTAGAAAACCGTCTGCCCGATGGTGGCCTTGGCGGTGGGCGGGAGGGGGTCAGCCCCGAGCTGTTCTTCCGAGTCGGTGACTTGGAACTGGCCATGGCCCGGGTCCGGGAACTGGGCGGCACGGCCGAACCGGCAGGTGAGGGCGATGAAGGCAGCCATGCGATGTGTGTTGACGACCAGGGCGTGAGCTTCGGCATCTCGCAACCGGCCGAAGGCTACTGATCGGCAGCGAACCCCGAACCCCGTAGCCGAGTCACAGCCACAGCCCGAGTCACAGTCACAGTCACAGCCGTTCTACCGCACCAGCCTGACAGGCGAGCCGCTGGTGCGGTACAACGGCGGGATGGCACCTCCATTCCGCTTTGGTCTGATGTATGACTGCAGGCGAACCCCCGACAGCCCGCTGACGATGACCGACATCTACGCCGCCACGCTGGACCAGGCGGTTCTGGCCGATGGCCTTGGCTTCGATCACGTCTGGTTCACCGAACATCACTTTCTTGAAGATGGTTACCTGCCTGCGTTTCAACCGCTGGCCGGAGCCATCGCCGCTCGAACCGAACAGATCCGTATCTCCACCGACATCGCCCTACTGCCGCTGTATCACCCGATTCGCCTCGCCGAAGAGATGGCGGTGCTCGATCACATAAGCAACGGCCGCATGGAGCTCGGCATCGGCATGGGCTATGTACCCGAAGAGTTCAAAGCGTTTGGAGTGCCGCTCAAAAATCGGGTTTCAATGACCGAGGAGGGCATCGACATCCTGCGGCTGGCCTGGGCCGATGGCCCGTTCAGCTACCAGGGCAAGCGCTACCAGCTCGAGGATGTCGACGTGCATCCGAAGCCGGTGCAGCCCGGCGGGCCGCCGCTATGGATCGCGGCGA
>JBOEHD010000115.1:0-46425 GCA_050633745.1 Acidimicrobiales bacterium | reverse complement strand
GAGGAACAGCGCCTTGAGGAGCGGCCGGGGCCGCTGGAGCAGCGCCCGGAGGTGGCGGAGCATCGCCGGTGAGGTTGAGGAAGGCCGCCTCGAGCGTTGCCTTCTCCGATCGAAGACCGCTCAGGTAGAGGCCCTGGCCCGCAAGCACCCGGGTGACGTCGCTGGTTCGGGCGGCATCGATTTCGACGATGATCTCGCCCGGCGTCGAGCGGGGCCTGGCCCCGATCCCGGCCTGGTTGAGTACCGCCATGGCGTTGTCACGGTTGTCGATGGTGACGACGACATTGTCGGCTCCAGCGAAACCGCGGATGTAGTCGAGAGGACCGGTCTCGATAAGGCGGCCCCGGCTGATGATGGTGACGTCGTCGCACACCTGCTCGACCTCGGCCAACTGGTGACTCGAAACCAAGACGGCCTTGCCTTCCTTTGCGATGTCGGCGATGAGTACTCGCATCTCGGCGATGCCGGCCGGGTCGAGCCCGTTTGCCGGCTCATCAAGGATGAGCAGATCTGGATTCTTGAGAAGCGCACCGGCGATGGCGAGACGCTGCTTCATACCCAGCGAGTACGACGCAAAGCTGTCGCCTGCCCGGTCTTCGAGGCCCACGATCTTGAGTACCCGACCAACCTCGGACTTGGGGATCCCGCCGAGCCGGGCGAGGAGGTTCAGGTTTCGACGAGCAGAGAAGTTGGGGAACATCTTCGGGTTTTCGACGATGGCTCCCACACGGCCCGCCACCTTGTGAAAGTCGCGAGTCGAGTCGGAACCGAAGACCGAGACCAAGCCATCGCTGGGCTGGATCAGGCCGAGCAGACAACGGATCGTGGTCGTCTTGCCCGATCCGTTCGGTCCGAGGAACCCATGCACCGATTCCGGCCGGCCGATATCGAGGTCGAGGCCCTCAACCGCAACCACATCCTCTCCCCCTCTCCGGGAGTAGACCTTGCGCAGGTTCCGCATCTCGACAATCGAAGACATGGAACGACCCTAGTCACCCCTGGCCCCTCTCGATACGCACCCCCATACGATCCCCAGATCTCCTTTGGGGGGTAGTCCGGATACCGAACAGTGCTCCAAAATTCGATCATTTGGTCATGGCTTATGACACCGCTCCCAAACAATCACACAGCTCAGGTTGGATCGCCCAGGTCTGGATCGCCTTCGGGATATCGGTGGCGGCGGCCACCGTCGGCATCTTCTACCTGCCCGTCGACACGTGGATTCGCGCCTTTCTCGGCATGTCATTCGTGATGGCGGTCAGTTCGTCGATCTCCCTATCGAAGACTCTGCGTGACATCCACGAGACCGATCGGCTGGTCAATAAGATCGACGAGGCCAAGGTGAACAAGCTGCTGCACGACAGCCCAGCCCAGTTTTGAGGCCACATACCTCCTGACCAGGGGTTCCAGACCAGTGGTACAAAATATTTGGTGACAATTGGTACTGGAACCCCTACCACCTGACTTCTACCTTTGGTGTCGTCGCTGCTTTGGACAAAGGAGTTCGCACGATGACACACGGTCGCTGGATACGTCTTGCCCTCGGGTACCTAACGCTGTTCTCGTTGCAGATCGGGCTTTGGGCGATGCTGGCTCCTCGCTCCTTCTACGACAGCTTCCCCGGCATGGGCCGGGTCTGGATATCGATCGACGGCCCCTACAACGAGCATCTGACCCGTGATGTCGGCGCACTCAACGTGGCACTGGCCGTGCTGTTGATCACGGCAGCCGTGAAGCTCTCACGCGAGTTGGTGGTAACGGCTTCGGCCGTGGCCATGGTGTGGGGCATACCGCATCTCCTCTACCACGCCTTCAACACCGACGGTCTCGACAGCAGCGACATCGTCTCCAGCCTTGGGGGCCTCGTGCTCTTTGCCGTGTTGCCGATCTCCGCCATCGTGTTGTCATCGAAGCTGGAGCCGGCTGCCTCGTAGGGCGCCGAGTCCGATGGGCGGTCAGCCCACGTCGTAGATCTCGTAGGCTGCTCAGATGTCTACGTTCACCCCGGATGCGGCCGTCGCCGACGCCGCCCGTTCCTCTCTCGGCAAGGTTGGTTTGTGGACCAGCCTCATCGACGTCCACCCCGCTCCTGTCGCCCGCGATATGGCGGTGCGGCTGGAGGCCATGGGTTGGCCATCGCTGTGGCGTCCGGAGTCGACGGGGCGCGACGCCATCCTTTCGGCGGCCAGTCTGCTGGAGGCAACCGAGCGACTGACGCTGGCCACCGGCATCGCCCAGACCTACGCTCGGCACCCCATCACGGCCGCCGCCGCACAAAAGACGGTCGCCGAGGCCCACCCCGGACGATTCATCCTCGGACTCGGTGTCAGCCACGCTCCCATGGTGGAAGGCGTGCGCAAGCTCGACTACAGCCGCCCGTACTCCGACATGGTCGCCTACCTGGCCGCCATGGACGAAGCGACCTACGCATCCATCGAGCCGGCAACTCGAGCCCCTCGTATCCTGGCCGCCCTCGGACCGAGGATGCTGAAGCTCTCGGCCGAACAGGCCGATGGCGCCCATCCGTACTTCTCCCCTCCCGAGCACACCGCCCTGTCCAGAGACATTCTCGGACCAACGCCGGTACTGGCCCCGGAGCAGATGGTCATTCTCGACACCGACCCAAGCTCTGCCCGCGAACTCGCCCGCTCTCAGATGGCCCGCTACCTCGCGCTCCCCAACTACGTGAACAACCTCTTGCGTATGGGTTTCACCCAGGCCGACGTCGACGACGTCTCGGATCGACTGGTCGATGTGATCGTTCCCTGGGGTGATGTCGACGCTGCAGCGGCAGCCGTCCAGAACCACCTCGATGCCGGTGCCGACCATGTCTGTGTTCAGCTCCTGGTTGCCGATCCTCAGCAGCTTCCGTTTGAAGGCTGGCAACGATTGGCTGAGGCCCTCATCGAGTGACCGGTCGGAGTCGGGCCTGCGTGGCGGTCTAGTATCCGATGTAGAAGCCAAACACCCGGACCTACCTGCCGAGGATCATCATGGACGATCAGATCATCATCTCCGACGGCCAACCCGACGAAGTTCTGGCCGGTGTTCATGAAGCGGCACTGGCCGAACAGGAGTACGTGTTCGCGGCTCGTGACCCGGAGGCCGGCGATCGTGTGCTCGTCGCCCGTCAGGGCGATGAAGCGCTCGGCTATATCGTGACCAGCACCCAGGGTGACCGGATCCTGGTGTGGGAGCACGTTGTCGTCCCGTCCCGACGTGGTGAGGGAATTGGTCAGAGCCTGATGCTCGAGGTGGCGCGACGGGCCGACCCCAAGGCCACGATCGAGATCGATCCACTGGCCGAGCTCGATCTTGCCCGGCTCAACGACTACTACCGCCAGCTCGGGTTCGAGACCTCGACTTCTTCGGCGTCGCTCGGCGGCGGAGCCGATCAGGTGTTCCGCATCATCGGCCAACGTTTGAAGTCGATGACCAAACACCGCTGAGCGCGACGCCGGGCCACCGGCTCAGCCGCCAGCGCCCCCTGATTCAGCAGCGACGCTGAATCAGCTGCGCGCCCGAATCAACAGCGCACCCGTCGGATATCGGGGCTCTTGAGCGATGATGTTGGCATGAGGCAATCGGGGGAGGCCGCGTGGCGATGGGCAAGCTGACACAACATCAACAGATCATCTTCTTCAGAACGCTGTTCCGGGCCAGCCCCGGCGGGGCCGGACTCTGGTGGGGCCTGCTGATCCTCGGCGGCCTGATGCCTGCGTTGTTCGCCGTGGCCACCGGATCGGTGGTCGATGCCACCGAGCAAGGAGGATCCCTTCGCTCCCCGCTCGCCGTCATCGGTGTCATCTTCGTGGTGATGCAGGTCATCAACCCGCTTCATTTAGCCATCGGACAGAACCTCGGGCGCAAGGCCGCCGACTGGATGAACGACCGATTGATGCGGGCCACCGTCGCTCCCCCCGGGATCGCACATCTCGAGAACCCGGAGCTCTCAGCCGAACTTTCGATGGCGCGAGACTTCGACCTCGGCATCACGGCCCCGCCGTTGTTCGTGGCCATGAACTTCATCGCCGGGGGCCTCCGGCCCCTCATCGCCGGGTTTGCTTCGGCCCTCGTGCTCTTCGGCTTTCGCTGGTGGGCCCCGATCGTGCTCGTTGCCGGGTGGGGAGCCACCCACTACCTCCTGCGTGAGAGCGGCGTCTGGAAGGACCGAAACACCGACCAGGTTCGAGATGCTCAGCGTCACGCCGACTACGCCTATCGACTGGCCGTCGATGCTCCGGCTGCCAAGGAACTGCGGCTGTTCGGCCTGGCCGAGTGGGTCGTCGACCGGTTCGCCAGGCGGCGCCGTGAGCTCTACGACCTCCAGTGGGAGGCGACGAAGCTGCGCGAACGTTCGGTCGCCGGCAGCCTGTTGGCCGTGGCCGCAGCCAACGCCCTCGTCTTCTGGCGCCTGGCGGTAGCCACCGCCGACGGCGACATCAGCATCGGCTCGGCCATCGTGTTCTTCATCTCGGCCATCAGTGTCTCGGCCATCGCGTTCGGCGGTCTCAACTGGGCGCTCGACGCGGCGTCGGCGCCCGCCGCCGCGGTGGAACGACTGTCGAACCAACTGCACGACACCTCGACCCTGGCCGATCTGGACCTGGCAACCGGCGCCGGCTCGACCGACGAGGTCCGCCCGATTGAGGCCAAGGCTCACGCTGTGCGCTTCGACGACGTCAGCTTCACCTACCCTTCAGCCTCCGCCCCGGTGCTGCACAACTTCGATCTCACCATCGAGGCCGGCACATCACTGGCCATCGTCGGCCAGAACGGAGCTGGCAAGACCACATTGGCAAAGCTGCTCTGCCGGTTCTACGACCCTCAGCAGGGAGCGATCAGCATCGACGGCACCAACCTGCGATCGCTGGACGTCGACGGGTGGCGATCTCGGGTAACCGCCGTCTTCCAGGACTTCGTTCGCTACGAGTTACCCCTTCGGGAAAACGTCGCCCCTCTCGGCGCACCCGACGCGTTGATCCTGGAAGCGCTGAAGGAGGCCGGGGCTGACAACCTGGCCGGCCTCGACACGCCGCTGGCCAAGGGATACGCGGGTGGGACCGATCTTTCCGGAGGCCAGTGGCAACGGGTTGCGTTGGCCCGCGCCATCTGCGGCGTGAAGCAAGGCGCAGGTCTGGTGCTCCTCGACGAACCGACCGCCCAACTCGACGTGCGGGGCGAGTCGGAGATCTTCCGACGTCTGCTCGAAGCCACGAGCGGCTGTACCACCATCCTGGTATCGCATCGATTCTCGACCGTTCGATTGGCCGACCGCATCGCCGTTGTCGAAGACGGTCGGGTAATCGAGACCGGCACCCACGACGAGTTGATGCAAAAACCCGGTCGCTACCGAACCATGTACGAGCTCCAGGCATCCCGCTTCGACGAAGTGGACGAGCACGGAGAGGAGATCGTCTATGACACCCTCAGCTGAATCTTCGCCGGGCGCCCTCGACAGGCCGCCCGACGCCGAGGTACCGCTGCCTCCAACGCTCCCCGCGCTGTGGCGCACGATCCGCATCGGCTATCAGGCCGAACCCAAGCTGCTGATCGTTTCGTTCGTGATGACGGTTGTCGCTGCTCTGCCCGACGCCCTCATCGCGCTCTGGTTGGCCCTCTTGACCGATGGCGTGATCGAAGGGAATCGCTCGAAGGTGCTCCTGTCGGCGGCCGGCGTGGCCATCTCGGCGACGCTCATGTGGTTTCTCGGCGTCGTGCTCGAACGAGTCGAGCGACGTTTCCGTGATCGGGTCGGCATCGCGCTGGAAACCCATGTGGCATCGCTACAGGCCCGAATCGGCACCATCGAGCACCACGAACGCCCCGACTATCTCGATCGATTGGCCGTGCTGCGTGATCAGGTATTCGCCCTCGATCATCTGTTTCTGTCGCTGTTCTCGATCGGTGGCTGGATCATCAGACTCGGCGTCACCGTCATCCTGCTGGCCATCATCCACCCGGCCCTGCTGCTCCTCGGCTTCTTCGGGTTACCCATGATCGCCACCGCGATGTGGCGCCCCGGCGTGGAGCGCAAGGTCGAGGAAGACGTCGCCTCCCACAACCGATTGGCTCGGCACCTTTTCCTGACCGGCACCACGGCGTCGCCGGGCAAGGAGATCCGGTTGCAGCGACTGGGCCCAACCCTGGTGGAGCGTCGGGCCGAGTCGTGGCAGCAGTGGTATGGCCCCACCTCACGAACCCATCTCATCACGGCCGCTTACGGGGCGCTGGCTTGGGCCGTGTACGGCCTGGCCTACGTGGGCGCCATCGTGTTCGTGGCGACGAGAGCCGACGCTTCGGCCGGGGCCGTGGTGCTGGTGCTGGCGGCCGGCGTCCGGTTGTCGGGCTACATCGGCGCCGTGGTCGGCGAGCTCGGCTATCTGCGAGGGATCTGGCTCGATTCCTCACGCAAGCTCGGCTGGCTCGAATTGTTGGCCGAGGCGGCCGACGAACGGGCCGACTCCGCAGTACCCGAACGTCTGACCGACGGCGTGCGCTTCGAAGGGGTGTCGTTCGCCTATCCGGGGACCGACACCCTGGTTCTCGACGATGTCTCCCTCCACCTACCGGCGGGCAAGGTCGTTGCCATCGTCGGTGAAAACGGGGCGGGCAAGACGACCCTCGTCAAGCTGCTGGCCCGCATGTATTCGCCAACCTCGGGACGAATCACGGTCGACGGCGTCGACCTGGCCCGGCTCCCGGCCGAGGGGTGGCGGCAGCGACTGGCCGGTGCCTTCCAGGACTTCTTCCGCTTCGAGTTCCAGGCCCAGACCTCGGTCGGATTGGGAGATGAGCCAAGGGTTACAGACCGCGCCGCGGTGACCGGGGCGGTCGACAAGGCCGGCGCCGACGACGTCATCGAACGATTCGCGCTCGGTCTCGACACCCAGCTCGGGCCGACCTGGGACGAGGGGGTCGAGGTCTCTCATGGGCAGTGGCAGAAGCTGGCCCTGGCCCGCGGCTTCATGCGCGATGACCCACTCGTCTTGATCCTCGACGAGCCGACGTCGGCTCTCGACGCCGAGACCGAGCATGCGCTCTTTGAGCGCTACGCCTCCTCGGCCACCGACGAGGCGTCGGCCGCCGACGGCCGGATCACGGTGCTCGTCTCGCACCGCTTCTCAACGGTTCGTATGGCCGATCTCATCGTCGTGCTCGATGGTTCTCGCCTGGTCGAGTTCGGCTCCCATGACGAGCTTCTGGCGGCCGGCGGCGCCTACGCCGAGCTCTATACGATTCAGGCTGCGTCCTACCAGTAGCGCCCGACGCTACGAAAGGGGTCGTCTCGATCAGGGAGCGGCGTCGTGCGGGAGCGATCCCCGGGCAGCCCGCAGGTAGGCATAGGGCGTCTCGTAGCGGAGGTTCGAGGCCCGCGAGGTGTAGACGTCGGCATAGCGTTCCACCTGCCTGGCGAAGAGGCTCTTGTCGTTGCCTGCCCGCATCAGTGGACCCCAAATCGGATTGCCGAGCTCCGTGGCCGCCTTGGCCAACGGGGCGATTCGGGCGTCGAGTTCGAAAACCCTGGCCGTGATGTCGGAAAGTTCGGCCGCCGCTTCTTTGCTCCGATGGCCGCCGACATCGTCGTCACGGCGTCGAGCCATACGCAGCATGGCTTGCTGGCGCTCGGCGTCGACCTTCTCGACCATCAGGGCCTCCAACTCACGTTGTTCGGCACCGAAACCGATGGCGTCGCTGATCTCCGATTCGAGTTCGCGTGCGATGAGCGCCGTTCGCCATCGCAGCACGTCCTTGGTCACGTGCACATCACCGAAGAGATGGTCTCCGACATACAGAGGCGGGCGGCCCTCGGTCGCCCCGAGACTCTGCTCAACCAACCTGGCGTTACCCCCGAAATAGACGTGGCCAGGCTCCAGCCGCTCGTAGTGGGGCCTCATCAGTGATTCGTCCTCGTCGACCACCAGGTAGATGGGGTCGGTTTTGGCGAAGAAGCTTGGCTTGTTTGCCGAGACGATCACGATGTCGAACAGGTCCCGCCAGGTGGTGCCCTCTGGACAGAAGCGGTCGAACGAATAGGCCATCATGTGTTTGGTGTATGACCAGTCGGAGTTGGTGATCAGCAGCAGTTGTTTGCCTGCGGCCCGCTGTTCGAGCAGCGTCGGCACGATCCCCGGGTCGAGATCGACGAACCGGTCCGGGTCGGCGACGATGCCGGCCTTCAGCGTGCCGGTGAGATGGGTTTCGCTAAGGGCGCTGTTCACTTCCCAGTACAGGTCGGCATAGCTGCTGATCCCCGGCAGGGGCTTAGCGTCGTGTATCTCGACCAGCTGAGTGAACAATTCCGCGCGCGACAGCTCGAACAGCGTGTTCATGAACTCGAAGCGAGGTGCCGACAGCTCGATGACCGTCTCACGGTAGGTCTCTCGCTGGGTGTCAAAGTCGAGAGGGGCGGTGCCGTGGTGGGCCTTCACCACGTAACCAAAGCGAGTGGCCTTGACCACATTGCCGAGCTGCAGGTCGAAGACCAGTCCGAGGGTGAACCGATCGGGGTCGAAGGCCAAGTCGGCCACCGGCCAGCCCCGCGCGGCGAGAATGCCCTTGGCGGTATCGAACGCCGCCCCCTCCCACTCCTCGACCCGGTAGTGGATCAGGGTGTAGTCCATGTCGTAACCCACGGCTGGAATGGTCCGCATGTTCAGGGTGCGATTGGCAAAGACCCCACGTTCGGGAGGTGCTGGCTCGATCGGCTGAGAGTTCACCGTGCCCAAGATAACCGCCGACCCTATGGAACCAGCAGGTCATGGGGCACCCAGCCCAGGGTGTCTGTGACCGAACGGTCTTGGCTCCGGACCCGGGTGATCCGGGCCGATTGGACGCGGCTGAGCAGGAAGATCCGGCCGGCGTCGCGCAGATGACACCAGCCGATGAGGTGCCAGCCGTCGCTGCCCTTGTAGAAGCCGACGGCATCGACCGCCCGAGTGGTTCGTTTGTCGTTTCTATCGACGTAGTCGAGGTTGACCACCACGGACCTCCGAACCGCCTCTTCCAGGGTTCGGCGCACTCTCGACGAGCCCGCTCCGTGTTCTTCGACCGCAGTTCTGATCCGGTGCCGCAGGTCATCCACGGCGACCCGCTGGGTATCGGGTAGCCCATCCAGCAGACGCTTGGTTGCCGTAACGCCGGCATCGACGAAGGGCATCCCCTCCCCGGCCGCGGCGAGGGCGATCAGCAGCGCCGAGATCTCGGCGGTTGAAAGGGTCAACACAACATGGCCCGAACGGTCGGCGCTGCGCTGACCTCCCTTGCGGCCAGCCTCGGCGTAGAGCGGCACACCGGCCGAGCGCAGCGATACCAAATCCCGCTCGATGGTCCGACGGGAGACACCGAAGGTCTCAGCGAGCACCGAGGCACTGACCGGCTCCGGTGATCGTCGTCGGATCTCCTCGTTGAGTGCGTAGAGACGTTCGAGTCGGTTCACCAGGCCAGAACACTCGCATTGAGGCCGCCGGTCAAGAAATTTCTCGAATATCCGACACTCCGCTGTCGCAACGTTGCCTTACTGTCGGCAGCTATGTCCGAAAAAACGACAGCATCACTTGGCTACACCCTCTTCTACGTCGCCGACGTCGAGTCGACCCTCACGTTCTATCAGACCGCGTTTGGGCTCGAACGGCGGATGATCACCCCGGAAGGCGACTACGGCGAGCTGAACACCGGCGCCACCACACTCTCGTTCGTCGTGAACGAACTGGCTCACAGCAACCTCGACGCCGCCGGTGGATTCACCCCACTGGACGCGACGCAACCGCCGGTGGGCGCGACGATCGGTCTTGTGACAGACGATGTCGCTGGGACCGTGGCCGCAGCCAAACAGGCCGGCGGCATCGGCTATACCGAGCCGACGGAGAAGCCATGGGGTCAGACGGTGGCCTACATCCGAGACCCAAACGGCATCCTGATCGAGGTGGTCACCCCTATGGGCGACCCGGCCTAGGTTCGGCTTCGCAGCGTTCAGCAAGACCAACCGGGGGCTCGGTAACCCGGCGGCTTGGCAGCAACCCTGCTAGGCGGCCGGAACAGACAGAGCTTCTTCCTCATCCAACGAGACACAACATGCGAGAGCCCTCTGGGACTCAAGGTCCTGCTACTTCGTTACTTGCGCAATATGATCATAAAGGACGTGGCCGAGTCGACCGGCTACCTCGTCGAGGCGATGAGGCCATTGGAGAGATCGGCCCTGGCTGCGCTGCGTCGGCTCGTTACGAATGATTCTGCCTTCCGATAACATTCCTTTCTCGGAAGTCAGGATCGTGGTAAAAATGGGGTCTTATGCGAGACCGAGTTACTGTCACCATCGATCAAGAAACTGGCATCCACCAGCTGCTGGTCGAGGGCCTGGCCGATGTCCTCACCGACGCCCAGGTGACGACAACCAACGGCGGTTGGCGCCTTGTTGGCCGTGACGAGGTGTACGCCGGCCTCAACGAGCTAGTGGCAGACCTCATCAACGCCGGCTACAAGGCAAAGCGCTCATGAACGACCCCGAACCCGACGTCACAGCGCCCGCTGATACTCAACAAGTGGTTTCTGACGTCGTTGCGATCCAACTCTCCGAAGCTGGCCAAGGCGCCAGCCTTGAACGCCTCACCGAACTCGAATCCAAAATCGTTGGCGCCGTACGAGCATCACGAGCGCCGTCAACACTGGCTGCGTATCGGCGTGACTGGGCCGACTTCACGCTGTGGTGTGAAACCAACGGCCTGGCTTCCATGCCGGCAGCCCCAGCGACCGTCGCCGCCTACCTCGTCGAGCTCGGCGAAGCCAAAGACGACCGCAAGGCGCTGGCGATCTCAACGATCCAACGACGCAAAGCATCAATCTCCGAAGCCCACAAACTCGCCGGCCACCTCAACCCCTGCCTCGACCCCCTGGTCAAACAGGTCACCAAAGGCCTTCGCCGCCGGCTCGGCGTTGCTTCGAAACGTCGCAAAGCGGGTCTTTCGACCGCGGATGTGCGGGCCATCATCGGCGGACTGGACGGTTCGGTGTTGATTGATGTGCGTGACCGTGCGGTGCTGCTGTTGGGTTTCGCTACTGCGATGCGTCGTAGCGAGCTGGTTGCTTTGGAGGTGACCGACGTCGAGGACCACGCCGAAGGCCTGTTGGTGCACCGTCGTAAATCGAAGACTGATCAAGAAGGCGCCGGTCACCGGATCGAAGTGGCCTACGGCGACCACCTCGAGACCTGTCCGGTGCGGGCCTACCGCATCTGGATCGACGAAGCCGGCATCGATGATGGCCCGGTGTTTCGGGCCATCAACCGACACGGCACCCTCTCCCCCACCGCTCTCAGCGATCGAGGAGTAGCCCTTATCGTTAAGAAACACGCCAGCCAGATCGGGCGAGATCCAGCCGAGTTCGCCGGGCACTCACTGCGGCGTGGATTCTCGACCGAAGCGTCACGTAACGGTGCACCGGAACGCACCATCGCTTCGACCACTGGCCATACCAGCACCAAAGGACTGCGACCTTATATAGAAGACGCCGAGACGTTCACCGATCCGCCGTCGCGGTATCTGGGCCTCTAGTCGCCGTTCAACCCCTATAGGAATTTGTGTTTAAGGCGAGGGTGGCATTATTCGCAGAGTCCGTTTGAGATGTGGGATACGACCCAGGTTGAGTTGTCGAGAGCTGTGGTAGTGAGGAGGATGGAGTAGGCTCCTCCGCGGCCGAACGGTCGTGCATATACGGTTGCCTTGTTGGGGTCGACGAGCTCGATGTATCCGCTGGTCGGCAATTGGTCATCGTCGGCTAAGTAGTTGCGTAGCGCTTCAGCGGGTGTTGTAGCTTGGCTGGCATCAGTGACTGATGTATCAACTACCTGCCTTTCGGGGTCGCAGGACACGGCGGTTGTTGGCAATTCATCGACGGGGTACTGCCGAGCGACTAGAGGAGTGAGATCGATGTGCTCGGTCGGGTTCGTGATGGGGAATCCGTGAACTTGTTGCTCGCCAGAAGCAGTGACTATTCGGATCTGCATTGTTTCGCAGCCTGGCAACAGTTGCGTTGGAGCTGGCGAGGGTTCGAGCTGGAGTATCCCTGGGCCGGGGTCTCGCGGTTGGCTGAGAACTCGATCGAGACTGTCGAAGGCGTAGAGTTCGTAGATTGTCGTGTTCTCTGGCGTAGTTCGTGATGTCGTCAGCGCTGAAGCGGACTGCTCGCTTCCGTAGAGAGGTTGAGGGTCAGCAGGCCATCGCAATTCGACAGACATTGCTTTGGCCTCCCAGTGGTTGACCAGTTGCTCAGAGGCTTGATCGAAGCCTTCAAGAGGGCCTTGCGTAGGCCCAGCGAAGCCGGCAGGGAGTGTGACTATGAATGGGAAATCGGATCCACAGGACACCGTGGCGTCTCCTATTTGGGAAGTGTTCGCTGAGGTCTGGGTGATATTGGTTTCTGCAGCGACGTCAGTGTCGGTCGATCCGGTTGGGTTCTCTCTGATAATGGAAACGGCTGTAGCGGTAAGGAGCAGGACAGTTGCCGCTATTGCCAACCGATATGACGTCCCGCGGCTCAGTTTGCGTAGTGGTGTGATGGGACTCAGGCGACGTGAAGTCGTTATCACTTCAGCTTGAATCGCGGAGTCGACAGTTCGTCGGTGTTCGCTTCGGGTGGTCGGTTGGGGGCCAGTAAAGATTGTCTTTGCGGTCTTTAGATCATCGTCAATTTTCATGGTCAGAGTACCTCCTCGGAGTCATTTGGTTCTTTGCCGGCGGAGCCTGTGAGTTCCATGAGCTTGGATCGAGCTCGGTTTAACCGCGACCTTACGGTCCCGATGGGTATGTCGAGGCTGGCTGCGATCTCGGCGTAGCTAAGTTCTTCCCACGCAAACAGGATTAGTAGCTCGCGATCTGATGTGTGGAGTTCGGCGAGGGCGCCACGGACTCGGTTAACTCGATCGTGTAATGCCATCGTGTCGTCGACGAGTCCTGTTGGGTCTTGTGGCGGTTCTGCCATCGTTGCGGCTTTAAGAAATGCGGCGCGTCGCCGACCTTCGCTCCGATACCGCATCCTGACCTTGTTGCGAGCGATCCCGTATAGCCATGATCTGACCGTGCCTCGCGATTCGTCGAATGTGGATCTAGCTGCGTATGCAGCGACAAATACATCGGCAGCTAGGTCATCGGCAGAATCAACGCCGCTGAGTCGGGCAACGAAAGCCCAGACATTGTCGTAGTGGTCATCGAACACGCTAATGAACGACGCTGAATCTTGAACTGAAGCCGCTTCGAGAGCATTGCTATGTTCCACGTCTTTACTTTGCCGCTATGGCCGTCCGGTTCCCGAGTAGGGCGGGGAAACAATGCCAAAAGTAGGCGATGATCCCCACCCTCTCGATGTCTTTCAGGTTATTACCACGAGGTGTCGTTACAGCAAGCGGTCGCAACCGTAGCTCCGACGCCGTTCTCGACTTGGGCGACAGTGTGGAACCATACGGTGTCACAGAGTCCCTGGCATGGTCCGCCGACGATCTGGCCTCGGATGCGAGCCCTATTGCCGGACAGTCCTTGGTACATCGGGCCACCTGAGTCACCGGGCTGAGCTATACCACCGCTACGCTCAGCGGTGATCAGATTGTGTGTACACCCCGCCGAATCGCAGAGATCAAAGTCGAGGTCGACGACACTGCCGCCACACTTCGCCTTGGTGTAGGAACCACTTGAACACACCGATTGCCCGATCCAGTTCCCACCCTTGCTCGTCACGAGTCTCGTACACGGGCTGCACGGATCGACATGTATGACACGCGAGTATTGTTCACCACCTGAACCGATGAGCTGTACATCAGGATTCGGAAAGCTCCGATGCTTGGTGATCCCGTAGTAAGTGTTCGTCGAGCCGGAGTACATACTTTTGTTGTTCCCTGTTGAGCAGTGCCCTGCGGTGCTCATCCATCGCCCGCCGTCTCGATCCATGGCAAAACCTGATGAACAGCCGTTGCCGGACGCTCCGATCCGAGCGCCTCCATAGTGTGGGCTTCCGTCGTTCAGTCGACCGTAGCGACCGCCCTCGAACAGCTCGATACGAAGAGCGTCTCCGTACTTCTCAGCCAACTCGGATTCGAGTGAGGCATGTCCTGCCTCAAGTCCAAGAACGACCTGACCAGTTGCGGCGTCGGTCCGCAAGGTATAGGAGATATCGCTACCAGCCAGCCACTCGCCAGACTCCAATGCGTTGCGCACACTGACGATTTCGCTACTTGGTCGACACCCTGGCTGAAAGACAATGGTCAGATTTCCAGCGCCGCGTCGACCGACGAGCGGTACTTCTGGCTGTTCAAGCGTCGCCCGTTCCGTGGCGTCAAGCTCAGCGACTTCCAGAGTTGCCTCCAGCGCCGCGTCCTTGGCCAGGTCCTTAGGTGCCTGCAGAACTGCGGTTTCCATCAAACCACGCAGATTCTTTAGGTCACCGGCCGCTCCAGGGTCATATACGACAACGAGCGATTTGTTGTCGTAGTTCATAAAAGAACCGATAATGGCATCCCCGGCACCGTCCACGACTCTTTGAGCGCTCGCCAATGTCTGTTGTATCAGTGCGTCCTCGATCCAAACTAGGTCTGGGTGAGGTTCTTCTGGAGCTAAATCGGTAGCGGCGCTTAATCGACTGAGGTCCGAACCCGCTGGTTGTTTACACACGGCTGTCCCATCACTAATTACCTTGCGCTCCCCATAGTCAAATTCCCGCAGGTCTTTTATGGCTTGGCGTCTGAGTTCCCCACGATCCAGCTCTCCGGGGCCATCCGAGTCCTGGGCGTCGGCCGGTAGCGATCCGCCCCAAACCAGCGCCAAAACAGCTAGTGCTATCAGTATCCGTTTCATTGTGCCTCCTATGACCGATCCGAAAAGACGGTCGTGAAAGGCCCGCGCCCTTTAACTGAAGCTGGGATTGGGGGGGCGATCAACGTCACCAACGGTGCCAAAAGCACCACCCGATGGACCAGTCTGCTGAATCAACGGGACAGCATCAGCAAGTTATGCTCGACAATATCATGATATCGAATAGCAGGGCGCCTCAACATCTCATAAGAATTGTCGTAGATCAAGGCCTTGGCGTCGAGATCGTTGAGCCACTTCTATCAGCGTTTGAGAGCCTCGGTATCTCCGCGTTGCTATGGAGTGAGGGCGATCTGACACCCATCAAGGTCGACACCGTAGTCACCTGCTCATCACGACTCACAATATTGAAGGAACGATTCTTCGGAACCGACATTGTGATCTTGGCGGCATCGCCAACTGCAATCGATACTCGTAGATGGCTAGCTTCCGGTGTCGTGGGAATCATCGACACCAACAACAGCGCCCCGGCTTCTCAAGCACTGGTAGCACTGGCTGCAGCGACCGGGGAATCCATCGGAATCCCCCGACAACACGGCTCGGAAATCGCGGTCCGACTTGAAGCTCCACCACGCTTGCTTACCGGTGAAGAAGAACGAATGCTCGCTCTGGCTGCGACCCGAAGCATCGAACTCGCCGGTGGGAGTATGGGATGGTCCCGCCGCCAGTCACAACGTCGGTTTCAGCGACTTCGTGACGACCTTGGACTGGCCAAGCACCTGCATGCCATAGCGGTAGCAGCATCTCGGTGGGGGATCATCGGTACAGACAGTATCGACAAGTGCCACACAATCGAGTGACCTCATGCAGCGTTTGCGGGGCACCGGCAACGAGGCCGATCGTCTCAACTGAGAGCCGCCCCAGGTTCCGATAAATGACTACTACCGGAAGTTAGAACCAATGAGAATCGGGTTTCGGCGTGGGCATCGTGACGATCACCGACATTGTCTCCAAAGGGGGACGTATGGGTCGGCGGCCTAAAACCCCCGCTTGTCGACGGCGGTGACAGACACCGATGGTCAGAATAGGAGGGGCAATCAAGTCGCCGCTAGACCCGGTGCCAGCGGCCCTCGTGCAGTGAGACCACACATCGCTCCACGATGGGCTGGAGGCCCGGGCCATCGCTCGGCGCCCAGCAAACCGACTCCGCAACGGCCTCGATCGTGCGGCTTGGTTCTTGGGGCTGCGAGGGATGGGGGTAGTCGAGCGACAGGGTTAGCTGGCCATCGATCACCGCGGCGTTTGCCGCCCAAACACGGTGGAGCCAGGAACCGTCGACGGTGATCTGCACCCCACGGCCTCGACCGGTGATCGAGCCGTTGATGCCGGTCGCGTTGGCGTCTCCGTCATCGACCGTACCGTCCGACACGGTGAGGGTCAGCGGCACAAGTGCTGCCGCTCCGACCGATAGATGACTGCCACCAACACTGTCGACAAATGCCCGGCGCAGGCGGTGCGAAACCGCCACCGGCAGCAGCCGAACGGCGTCCAGGCAGATCACGCCGTCACCGTCGAATACCGACTCACCGACGGAGGCCGCGGCCCGGTCGATCCATGGCACCGGGAAGCGATGGAGAAACTCCCCCATGCGTTGTGCCCTGGCCGGCGGTAACGAGCGGAGAAACTCGTGAAACCCTTCGCTACGCATACGTTCGAGGGCCATGGCCAGCCACGAAAACCACGTCGGCGACATGCGAACCTCGTCGACCCACTCGGCCAGAAAGCCGCCGTCGGCCAACCCGTCGTTCCATAGGCGACGCAGAGACAGGCAAGCCGGTTCCGCTCCTCCGAACGCCACAAGCGCCAGCTCCGCTTCGAGTTCGGGATGGTCGATGAGTTGTACCTCACCGTTATGCCAGCGCAGGTGGTGCTGCGCCCCTTCGCAGGCCACGGTCATCGTGAGATCGCTCGCCGCCCTCTGCCAGCTCAAAACACCCACCATTTCACAACGACATGTCTCACGTCTGGCCTATGGGAATCGTTTTCGCCCACGACGGCGCAGCGATCGGCGACATCCCGGGCACATGCCCGGCTGAGCCCTCGGACTCGGTCAGCAGCCCGACAACAACCGCGGCTCGGGGAGCGACATCGGGCCACGGCGTGTAGCCGTCGGTCAATACAACTATCAGCTGTGGCTGAGGCCGCTGCTCCATCGCCGCGTCGATGCCGATAGCCATGTCGGTGCCGCCACCACCGAGCAGGTCGACGTTGCGACCATTGGTGACCCGACTGACCGTGCGGACCGCATCGTCGCAGGCCAGGAGCCGGACCGAGCGGGTGCCGGTTGCCCGCAGCAGACCGTCGACTTCGGACATGGCTGCGCCGAGCAACTCGTCGGAGACCGACGCGCTGGTGTCGCAGACCACGGCCACCTCGATGGTCGGTCGTTGCAGCGCGGGCAGGATCACACCGGCGGTGGCGGTCGAGCGGCGGGATGGGCGCCGATAGGTGTAGTCGACCGCTCCGGCGACCGACGAGATCTCGCGGCGCAGCGCGGCCGCCAGCTCTGCCCGCCAGTCGATGGTCGGTTGCAGTAGATCGGCGGCCCACCGCCGCAGACCGTCCGAAACCGCATCGGCGTCGGCCTTTGCGATCTCCGCCGCCACGTTTCTTCTGACCAGATCCTGTTCGTCCTGCCCGAGACCCTGGTCGGAGTCGGGGTTAGGTGGGGGCGGTTCCCAGCTCGGAGAGTCGCCGTGGGCGCCGCTGCCGCAGTCGTTGGTCTCGCCTTCTCGAACCAGTCCGCTCCGGTAGTACTCCTCGGCCAGTCGACCATCAGCACAGGCCAAGTCTTTGGCCTCGACTGGGTCGCCAAGGCGAGAGAGCTGAGGCGGGAAGTCATCGGCGATCTCGGCATCGGCCGCATCCACCCAGTGGTGCACCTCGGCCTCTTCGGAGAAGCGGAGCTCGTCGGCTCGGGAGGCATGATCCCGCAGCACATGTGATGCCAGGTGGAGCAGCTCGCCTCCGATTTGGTCCGGGGTGGCGGTGGCGATCATTTCGGGGTCGGCATGGATCCGCCACCAACGATCGATCACCATGGTGCCGAGGCCCGGAGCGGGCAGGGTCGGGGTGGCAAAGATGGCCGACGCCAAATAGGGAAACTGGTTGGTGGCCCATAACCGGGCCGCCGCGACCTTGCCAGCATCGAGCTCGATGTTCAGCTCTGCAGCTGTGCCCGCCTCGATAGATGGGCCCGGATCTGTAGATGCGCCCGAGTTCGCAGGTACGGCTCCATCCGGAGCGGCGGTCGAGTCGTTGGCCACTGTCAGGCCAGGCCGGCGTCGCGCAACAGTGGCAGGAAGGCTGCGGCCTGAGGCGGGGTCGGCGCTCCTTCCGGTCGGCAGCGGACCAGAATGCGGGCCGCCAGGGCCGCGATATCTGGCACGGACTCCCCAGCCCGTCCGAGTACCTGCCAGCCTGCGGCCCATCGTTCTGGTGTGCTGTCGGCGGCAACCGCTGCGGCCACCGAGGTCAGAACGGCGTAAGCCCGATCGCCCCTCGGCGGCAGTTCGAATCCGTCGGGGTCGGCCAGGACCGCCTCGGGATTGGGCAGGTCGAGCTCGGAGAGCCAGGCTAGAAACTCGATGCCAGGCCCCTGGCCAACGCAGCCGCAGACCAAGGCGGTCCTTACCTCGGGGGCGACCTCAACCGCCCGGGTGACCGCCAGCAGATCGGCCGCCATCTCCCAGGTCCGAGGGCTGGGCCAGGCTCGCCCGGCGGCAGCACGATCGGTTGGCGGAGCGATCACGGCGCTAGGCCGTAGCAGTAGGAAGGTGGCGATCTCGGCCCGGGCTCTGGTTCGGATCGAGCCTTTCGCTTTCTCCCGCCCCGGCCCAAGATCGGGCACCACCGGTGATGCGAAGCCAGCGGTGAAGCCCTCGGCCACCACCGAGGCATCGGTGGTCCAGTCGAGATGACAGAAACGGTTGGCCAGCGGTGCCGATAGGTCCCATCCGTCTGCTGCCTGGTCAGGCGGGTTGGCGGCGGCAACGACGACAACGTCATCGGGTAGTTGCAGGTCACCAACCGTGCGTTCGAGCACTACTCGGAGCAGCGCGGCTTGCACCGCAGGCGGAGCGGTGGAGATCTCGTCGAGAAACAGCAACCCTCGACCGGCCTCGGCCAGCGATGTGGCCCACGTCGGCGGGGCGAACCGTACGCCACCGTCGACCACGATCGGCAGGCCGGCAAAGTCCGAAGGCTCACGAATGGAGGCGATCACCACTTCGCAGGGCCAGCCCATGACCTCGGCCAGGTCTCGGACCACCGAGCTCTTGCCGGTTCCTGGAGCGCCCCAAAGCAATACCGGGATGCCGGCCGAAACCGCTACGCCAAGTGCGGTAGTTGTCGTTGTCGTCGGCCTGTTCACCCCACGAGTATGGACCGTGCATGGTTAACAAATCACGTTCGAGACCGCGTACAGTTCGTCGTAATGTCTGAAATCGCCGTCGATAGCGAAGTGGCTGGGCTTCGCATCGACGCGCTGGCCGGGCGAGGTGGCTCCAGCGTCGTGTACCGAGCTACCGATCTGCAGACCGGTGAGCCCCGAGCGGCCAAGGTGTTGACCACCGGCGGCGAGGCTGCGGCACGGCGTATGCAACGGGAGGCGGAGCTGCTAGCCAGCATCGATCACCCGGCGATCGTGCCGTTCCGGAGGCTCTACCAAAGCGAACAGCAGACCATCCTGATCACCGACTGGGTCGCAGGCCGATCGCTGCTTGAACGGCTGCAAGACCACGGTCCGATTTCGTCGGACGAAGCGCTGCAGCTGTTAGCCGCGCTGGCTGATCCGCTCGACCATCTGCACGCCCAGGGCATTGTTCATCGCGATATCAGTCCGGCCAACATCATCATCGGGCCAGACGGATCGCTGACGGTAATCGATCTGGGAATCGGCCACCTCGTCGACGCCTCGACCCTGACCAACCATGATCTGCTAGCTGGAACACCGAAATATTTGGCGCCGGAAGTGATCCGAGGCGAGACCGCTGCCGCCCCATCCGATCAATACAGCGTTGCGGTGATGATCCATGAGCTGATGACCGGCGAGTCGCCGTTCCCGCGGAGCGAACAGATCGCCACCGCCCTTCACCATCAGCTGAACTCCGCTCCTGTCGCGCTCGACGAGATCGACCCCTCGATCCCTTCCTCGCTAGCCGATGCGATCCTGCGGGCCATGTGCAAAGATCCTGAGCAGCGATTCGGCTCGATGGCCGAGATGGCCCGGGCTGCAGCTTCGACTGCACCCGAAGCCTCGGGCAAGCCTGGGCGGCGACGCAACCTGCTGTTGGCCGGTGCAGTTGGCTCGGCGTTGACCGTGGCTCTAGTCGCCTGGCAGCTCAGTCCCACCGAGACACCCGTAGAGACCGCTGAGCCCCAAGCGGCAGACTCGACGGCGACAGCAGAATTGGAGTCGGATCCGGAATCGGAATCAAGCTCTACGGCGGACTCGGACTCCACGGTCTTAGATCTCAGCACCGATGTTGGTCAGGTCATCGAGGAGACCGGCTGGTCACCCGGCATGGCCGAAGCTCTGGACTGTAACTTGCTGACCGGCCACGGATTCGAAAACGGATCGGTCCCTACCGACTACTACGGCAACCCGCCGGGCCGGGAGCGGGTGGTCGATGTCGGCGGCTACGGCGATTCTTGGGCTCTCGAGGTGGGGTTGGTCGGCGACTACGGCCAGTACGGCGAAATCATCGATATCGAAGCCGGCCAGGGGTATATCTTCCGCGGCTGGTTTGATCTGCTGCCACCGGTAGCCGACGTCCAGATGGGCATCCACTTCCTTGACGAGGCCTACGACCCGATGCCTGGGACGACAACGACGCTAAGCATCGTGGATCTGCAGGCAGGATTCCGTGAGGTGACCGTTGCTGCTGCACCACCCGGTGCAGCGAGGGCGGTGCCGTATCTCTACAAAGACTCGTCGCAGGGTTTGCTGCTGGCCGATGAGCTGGTGTTCGGACCGAGTGGTGCCTGCGCCGCCGAGTTCGACGCACTCAGTCCTTAAAGATCACTTCGACCAGCGGGCTGGACTCGATCAAGGCCTCGGCGCCACCAGCCCGATCGTGATACCACGACATCGACTGATCGCGCAGCACACGACTGCGTTCCTCAGGGTCGACGACAGGTCGTGCGGTGGCTGCCAGGTCGGCATGGACCGATTGTTTGAGCGTAAATACGAAGTCGGGTTCGACAAGCAGATTGGCGTACCAGTCACGGGGACGGGGTGTGCCGGTGATGTAGTAGCGGCCATCGACCCGGCGATACCAGATCTCGGTCATACGGGGCTCGCCGCTGTTACGACCGGTTGTGGTGATGTCGATCGTCTCATCTCGCGCCAGAGCTGCCCGTAGGTTCTCATCCATCGTCGGCCGTCCTCTTCCACCTGAGTTCTCACTGTCCGAGTTAAGGTCTACAGATATATGATCGGGCCGTTTCTGGAGAGTCAAGATGGCGAGCGAATCGCGGTGGCCAACGGTTCGATCGTCGGGCGAGTAGGTGACGGCCAAAAAGATCGCAGCATCGTGTTTGATGTGGCTGCGGTGTCTCGCCGTCACGCCGAGTTCACCCAGCGATCGAGCTCTTGGTGGCTCCAGGACTTGGCCAGCAAGAACGGCACCTACGTAAACGGTGAGGCCCTCGGAAACGATGCGCTGTGCCTAGCCGACGGTGACATGATCGTCTTCGCCGGATCGGTCACCGTTCGGTTTCACGACCCGGCAGCCACCCCGATAGCGCCCCGGATCGGGCGCCTCGTCGGCGTATGGCTGGACGAAGAAAGCGATGCGGTTTGGGTTGACGCAACCAGGATTGAGCCACCACTGTCGGCACGACAGCTGGCGCTGTTGAAGCTGTTGGACGCCAATGCCGACGAAGTGGTGAGCCGAATCTCCATCGTTGCCGAAGTGTGGTCCGATGTGGCGGCCGACGGTGTGTCAGACGAGGCGGTGGCCGCGCTGGTCAAGCGGCTTCGGGCCCGGTTACGGGAGGGTCCGCAGGGCACCGAATACATCGACGTGATCAAAGGTCGAGGTATCCGGCTGCGCCGACCGGAATAGCCCCGGCGCCACCACCGCAGAGCTGTTTCTAGGCCCCGAGATCGAGGTTGAACAGCTCGGTGAAGCGGGCTAGGTATTCGGCGTCGTCTTCAATCGCTCCCATAGCGACCCAGTCCTCATCGGAGATTTTGGGTCGGTTCTCGGTTAGCTCCGCTCCGCCCCAGCCGCAGGTGTAGCGCAGCTTCGGGTTTGCCGATGTGGCGGCCTCGTAGATCACGTCCGAAACCTCCGACGGGTGGCCCGGCGTTTCCAGACCCTTGGCGTAGAAGGCGAACAACCTGCGGTAGGCGGCGTCGTAGGCCCCGCTGGCGTTTGGCGCTTCGGTGTTCTTGGCCATGATGGCGGTGCGTACGATGCCCGGTTCGATCATCGAGACCCGAATCCCGTGCGGGGCCACTTCCTGAGCCAGCCCTTCGGTCAGGCCTTCGACGGCCCACTTGGAAACGACATAGGGCGACTGAGCGATGGCGGCGATCACGCCTGCTACAGACGACACGTTGATGATGCAGCCGCTCCCCCGCTCCCGCATCTGCGGTAGCACGGCCTGGTTGCAGCGAATGATCCCGTAGACGTTCACGTCCATCACGTCTTCGTAGACGCTGAGCGCCGTCTCTTCCAGCACGCCGTTTCCGCCGATACCGGCGTTGTTGACCATTACGTCGATGCCGCCGGAGGCTTCGGTCACCTCGGCCACCGCCCGGTTCACCGAGTCGGTGTCGGTCACGTCGCAGACCACCGGATGGACCTCGACGCCTGCCGCTTCGGCCATCTCGGCCAGCTTCGCTCCCTTGTCGAGGCTTCGCATCGATCCGTAAACCGTCCAGCCTTTGCCCGCCAGGTCGACGGCAGCGCCGCGCCCGATCCCCGAGTTGGCTCCAGTAATCATCGCAACAGTCATGGGCCGACCCTACCTGGGCATACGCCTGCTCTCCAGCTCAACCAGCCGAACGGGCGCCGATTACACAGGTCACCGGCGGTTCCAGGTCGAGCATGTGATCGGCCACGTCGCTCAGCCCCCCAGCGGCGAACTGATCGACGAGGCAACGTCTGCCCGCGTCGGCATCGGCCGCGGTGGCACCTCGGTGTCGAGGCTGGTAGCCGAGAGCGAGTTTGCCGCCGACGTTCAGCCGCTGGGTCAACGAGTCGATCACCGCTTCCTGGTCGTCCCAGAACTGCCACACGTTCATGGCGTAGATCCGGTCGAATCGTCCGAGGTTTGCTGGCAACAGCCCGGCGTCGCCCTCGATCAGGGTGACCCGCCCCTGTGCCACGGCCTCGGCGGTACGTTTCGCCGTCTGGCGCAACATGATGGGCGAATGATCGATAGCCACCAACTCTCCCAGCGTCACCCGCTCGGCCACTGCAGCCAGCGCCACTCCGGGCCCGGGCCCGATCTCCAGCACTCGATCGTCGGGCTGGAAGCCCAGCAGGTCGAGCATCCAGAAGTTGCGATCGACGTTGCTGCCCCGCTGAGACATGATCCTCCCGGCCATGACACCAAGCGGGCCCCGAGGCCTGGCGAACTGGCTGGTGAGGTAGGCCACCAGCGGATTCAGCTTTTGGTCCCCCGTCTGAGTTCCCGTCTTGTTCACTGTTTGATCCATAGGGCTGACACTGCCATGGGCCACTCCTGGGGGCGCTGACGGGGGTCTGACGGGTCGCTGACCAGCCCTACCCACCGGTCGAGCGGCGGCCTACGGTGGTAGGCATGCTCCACCTCCAGCTTCTCGGACCGCTGCTGGTTCACGATGACGACGGAAACGACCTGACGCCGCCAGGAGCACGCGAACGCAACGGTTTGGCCACCCTTGCGGTTGTCTCCCCCGACCCCCTTTCGACGGAACGCATCGCAAACGAGCTCTACCGTGAACAGGACACCAGCGACCCTCGCAACGCCATCCAGGCCATGATCTCCCGGCTTCGCAAAGGGTTGGGCCAGACCGCCGGATCTATCGAGACCACTACCACCGGCTACCGATTGGTCGATGTGGGGCTCGACGTAGACGAAGCCGAACGACTGCTGCAGGCCACCATCGCCGAGACCAAACCCGACGCCGCCGTTGCACTACTGACCCAAGCCCAAGCGCTGTGGCATGGGCCAACGCTGGATGGACTCACCGGTGATCTGGTCGACGCCGAACGAGTTCGCATCGACAACCTGCGGGCCGACGCTGAAGACGCGGTCTTCGAACGGCGCCTAGCCTCAAGCAACGACCCATCGCTGAGCGCGGCCCTAGAGGCCGCGGTTCGAGACCAACCGCTCAGGGAGCGCCGTTGGGAACTGTTGATGCGGACCCTCTACCGCGATGGCCGCCAAGCCGACGCCCTCCGGGCGTATCAGCGGGCCCGCAGTCTTCTGTCGAGCCATCTCGGATTGGAGCCTGGACCGGCTCTGGCCAGGCTCGAACAGCAGATCCTGGCCCACGATCCAAGCCTTGAGGGACCGTCGGCCGCCGATAGCAGCGAAGGCGCTCCCGTATCCACAACAACCACCCCGGCCAGCCCCGAGGGCGGACCTTTGCTGCCGGCCGGGACACTGAGCGTGCTGCTCTGCGATGTTGAGGGCTCGGTTCGCCAGTGGGAAGCCAACCCAGACGAGACCGCCGACGACATCGCCCGACTCCATCAGATCTGGAGCGAAGCCACCGAGGCCTGGTCTGGCCACATGGTGAAATCGACCGGCGATGGCGTACTCGCGGTTTTCGGTACTGCAGCGGCGGCGATAGGCGCTGCTGCCGAGGCGATGCGGGCCCAGGCCTCTACCCCGCTGGTGGTTCGGGCCGCGGTTCACACCGGCTCCCTACAGCCGGTTGGCGACGACTATCGAGGGCCGGTCATCAATCGCTGCGCCCGGCTGCTCGACTTGGCCCACGGTGGCCAAATTCTGGTCTCGGGAACGACCGCCGAGCTGGCAAGAACCGAACTGAACCATAGAAACACCGATCCCGCCGATCGACAGACGTTGCGAGATCTCGGTACCCACTGGCTGCGTGATGTGCCAGAGCCCATCGGGGTCTGGCAGCTGGAAGGTTCGGGTCTGCGCTCAAGCTTTCCCGCTCTGCAGTCGAGCGGGCCGGTGTCGCTGCCCCGACTGCGTAGCGAACTGCTAGGCCGGACCGGTCTGGTGGAAGAGATCCAGGAGCGGGTCGGCGAACACAAGCTGGTCACCCTGCTGGGCCCGGGCGGAATCGGCAAGACATCAACCGCTTTGGCGGTGGCGTGGGAGCTTTCCAATGGTCGGGCCATGACCTTCGTCGATTTGGCCCGGGTCTCCGACCCCTCAGCGGTGGAAGATCGCCTCGTCGATGCGGTAGCTGCCTCAGATCGAGACGACCACCGCCAACCGGTGGAACGGCTTGCCGATCGGCTCCGGGTTACGACCGACCTGATCATCGTCGACAACGCCGAACATGTCCTGGGGGAAGTGGCCTCGATAATCGACCAGGTGCTGCAATACGAACTCAAGGGTTCGTTCCTGATCACGTCCCGCCAGCCGCTCGGGTTACCAGACGAGTTGATCATCGGCGTACCTCCGCTTGAACTACCAGCCGATGGAGACGACCTCGGCGCCACCGGCCGCTCCCCGTCTGTACAGCTCTTTGTCGACCGGGCGAAGGCCAGCAGGCCCGATCTCGACATTCAGAACGGCCTGCTCCCCGTGGTGGCTCACATCTGCCGGCGCCTGGACGGCATTCCGTTGGCTATCGAACTAGCCGCAGGCCGGGCCTCGGTTTTGTCGATCGAAGACATCGCGGCGCGACTCGACGATCAGCTTCGACTCCTGCGCCAGGTTCGCTCCCAGCGGGATCGACGCCATCAAAGCCTCGAGGTTGTCGTCGGGTGGAGCGTCGAGCAGCTCTCAAACGATGCCCGAGAACTATTCGAACGACTTTCGGTCATGGCCGGGGCGTTTGGAATCGAGGGGGTAGAGGAGCTACTGCAACAGTGCGGCCTGCCCCGCCTCGATGCCCTCGAAGGACTGGGCGAACTTCACGAAGCGTCGCTGCTGACTGTCGAGCCGGGCGGTAGCCGCTTCCGGATGCTCGAACCGATACGCCAGGTCGCGGCAGCTCAGCTCCGACAGCGCGACCTGGAGTTGGAAACCAGAAGAGCCCACGTGCGGTGGCTTACCGAGCTAACCACCACCGCCCACTATCGGCGAGACGCCACCAGGATCGACGCGCTGAAGCGCATTGACGAAGAGTCAGACCAGCTGGTTGCCGCCGTGGCCTGGATAGCGGAAGCTGGCCAGGCCGACCTCGCTCCGCAACTTGCGCTGACATCGTCGTGGTGGTTCCTGACCCGCGATGCCAGGTTGGGTGAGCGCCTACTGACTCGGCTGATTCCCCTGGTCGACAGGCAGCAGGATCCGACAGGCTGGGCCATGGTGGTCATCGGGTTGGGCATCGCCACCGCCGCCCACCCCGGTTCCGATGTGTCGGAATCTTCGCTGGAAGCGGTGGCGATCCTCGATGAGGTCGACCATCGTGACCGGGGCGTCGCCAGGATCGCCGCCGCCTTCGCCCAGACCGGCGGCCAGGAGCTTGATCTCCCACTACGGCTACTCGACGAGGCAGCGCTACTCATCTCCTCCGACGACCAGTGGGCGCTGGCGTTAGCCGACATGTCTTCGATGGCCATTCAGTCGCTGGGCATGTTGCTGTCGATCAGGCCGGCAGACCCGGAAGCGGTCATAGCTAAGGGGCGACGAGCCACCGACACGCTGCGAGACATCGGCGAGACTTGGGCCCTGGCCGCAGCTCTTGGCGAGTTTGGGCGCCTGCTACAAACCGTCGGTCGACTCGATGAAGCCGAGGCTTGCTATGAAGAGTCGCTCGATCTCGCTGGCGGGGGCGATTATCACGGCACCCACTACATCCTCAGCGAGCTAGGCAAGCTAGCCAGCCTCAAGGGGGAACACGGTCAGGCCAAACGTCACCACGACCGGGCGGTCGAACTCGCAGCGCTCGATGGCAACCCCGGTTGCATGGCGATGGCCATCGCCGGGCAGGGCGACGCAGCCGAAGCACGCCAGGATCTGGACCTGGCTCTCGAGCTGTATGAAGCGGCCATCGCTATGAGTCGAACCGGCACCCTCGTGGAACACGGACACGCCCAATGGCAGCAAGCAATCGAGCGACTACGTCAGCTAACCGAGCCGCACACGGACGTTTGACGAACCGAGAGGCCGATTGCGGCAGACTGGACCCGTGAGAGAGCGCACTCGATCAAGGTTCACGGCCCGAGTAGTCCGACTGGTATCGATCTTGCTGCTCTCGACGTTGATGGGGTGCAGTCAGGATCCGCAAGCCTCAGGCGGGGAAGGATGGCGTTGGTTGGCAACCTCTGCCGACGCCTCTGAGACATTCCTTCGTGTGCTCACCACCGAGCAGGAGCTTGCCGACTTCTGGGCCACCTCAGCTGAAGCCCAGAATCCGCCTGATACTGGTCAGCCGACAATCGACTTCGACTCAGAGTTTGTCCTGGTCTTGTCGACACGAGGCCGCGGAACAGAACCGAAGCCTTGTGGGGTGTATTTCCGGGGTTTACAGGTCGAGCGCCAATCGAAGGAAGTCACGGTTCGATTCGAGCCCGACACCTCTGCCGAGGCTTGCGATGCTGCCTATGTCTTTGGGCAGTACGTGATTGCCGTCGATCGGGACTTTACCGGGCCACCACCTTTCGATCTCCTCATCGATGAACCCGGCCAAGCCGGGCAACCTGACCCGGTGCGAGTCACCGAATAGATAGCTCTCGCACGAGTCGGTCAGCGCTCCGTCAGCCACAGCTGTTCCGGGTCAGCGTGCCATCAGAGCTAGGCGACCGGTGTATCAGTGACCTACCGCAGTCTGTTCAGTGACAGGCCGGGACTCGGCCCAAGCGCACTACTCGGAGGAAGTCATGTTTAGAACTATTGGGGCGACGGTATATCGATGGCGATGGCTCGTCGTCGGCGTTTGGATGGCCATCATCGTGGCAGGCGTCGTCGCCACCGGACCACTATCGAACAGGGTCAGCGCCGAATTCACCGGCAGCGAACGTATCGAGTCGGCGAGGGTGCTGCATCGTATCGAAGACAACTCGGCTACCGGGGGCGATATAGCGATCGTGCTCGACGGCGCGGCGACCGACCAATCGCCAGACGCGGCGATCGTGTCCACCCTCGACGGGCTGCGGTCGATCGACGGGGTGGTCTCGGTTATCGACCCGTGGTCGACGGGCATCCCCGACCTGGCAGCGACCGACAACAACGCAGCGCTGGTTGTTGTGTCGTTCGTCAATGGCATGGAGCCGGAGGCTGAGAAGGAACTGGCAGCCGAGGTTTCAGAATTGGTGCATTCTTTGGAAGACAGCTCGGATGACAACGCAGCCAGCACCGTCACCGAGGTCTTGGTCGGCGGCGAGCCCATCGTGTTCCAAGAGTTCGAAACCCAGGCCGAACGTGATCTACTGCGAGGCGAAGCTATCGCCCTACCGATTGCCCTGGTAGCCATGTTCTTCATCTTCGGTGGCCTGCGGGCCGCCGGCATGCCACTGGCCGTTGCCGCCGCCGCATACCTGACAGCGATGATCGCTCTGCTGGGCTCAACCTATGTGCTCGACTCGGTCTCGGTGTTCGCCATCAACGTGGTATCGATGCTCGGACTCGGTCTTGGCATCGATTACGGCTTGCTGTTGGTCTCCCGATTCAGGGAGGAACGGGGTCACGGCTCAACCGTGCCAGACGCGGTAGAAACGACGGTGGCTACCGCCGGGGTGACGGTGATGTTCAGTGCCCTAACCGTCGCGGTGGCCATGAGCGGCATGTTCGTGTTCCAAGACCCGCTGATGACCAGTTTCGGAGTCGGCGGCCTCTCGGCGGTGCTGTTCTCCATGGTCGCCGCACTGACCCTGCTGCCTGCCCTGCTCAGCATCTTCGGAGCGAAGATCAAGCCGGCCAAGGTTCGACCGCTGGGCACCGGGGCCTTCTTCCGCCTCTCGAAGGTGGTACAACGTTTCGCCCTACCGGTCGTCATCATCGTCGGCGGAGGGCTGGCGTTGCTAGCCGCCCCGTTCCTCGACGCCAATTTGGAAAACGGCGACGCTCGCAGCCTGCCCCGATCATCGGAGGCCCGAGCAACAGCCCTTACCCTCGGTGAGCGGTTCCCGGCCCGAGGTGCCGACCCGATCGTGGTGATCGCCGACGTTCCCGCCGGTTCGGCAGCCGCCGACGAGTGGCTCGCCACCCTCGGCGGGCTCGAAGGCATCGCCGGACTGCAAACGCGGGTCGGCTTCCCCAACGACATGCTGGTCATCGATGTAGTTCCAGAGGGCCTTAGCCAGGGTGCGCTAGCTCTCGACCTCGTCGAAACCATCCGAGCCGAGGTCGACAGCTTCGAAACCGATCTCGGTCAGCCGTTTACCGCCGAAGTCGGTGGTATCGCCGCTACCACACTCGACACCAGGGAGATGATCGGTGAGCGTATCCCGATCGCCATCGGCGTTGTGGTTATCGCCACGCTGGTGCTGCTGTTCCTGATGACCGGATCGCTGGCCATTCCCATCAAGGCCGTGGTTATGAACGTGCTGAGCCTTGGCGCAACGTTCGGGGCCATGGTCTGGGTCTTCCAGGACGGCAACCTGTCTGGACTGCTGGGGTTCGATCCGGTTGGCTCGATCGACTTGACGTTGCCGACCATCATCTTCCTCTTCGCCTTCGGACTATCGATGGACTACGAGGTGTTCCTCCTCGGACGGGTCAAGGAGTTCTACGACCGCACCGGAGACAACGACCTTTCGGTGTCAAACGGCCTGCAAAGCACCGGCAGGATCATAACCTCGGCCGCGCTGCTGATCGTGGTGGTGTTCGCTGGCTTCGCCGCCGGTGAAACCCTGACCATCAAACAGCTCGGCGTCGGCCTGGCGCTGGCGGTCATCGTCGACGCCACCATCGTGCGGTCGCTGCTGGTACCAGCCACCATGAAGCTGCTCGGCGAGTGGAACTGGTGGGCACCGGCACCCCTGAAACGACTCCACGACAGGATCGGCTTCAGCGAACCGGCTTCCGCCGAAGTTGCGCCAACCGAACAGCTCGACCCGGTCGAACAGTTAACCACCGTCTGAATCGCCGACAGCCGCCCGAGGTGTATGAGCTGCAGATGTTCGAGTTACAGCCTGACGGCTCCGTGCTTGATCTCGACTTCGGCGGTGTCGTAGCCGGGCTCGCCTGGCATCAGAACCTCGTACCGGCCGTCGGGGTCATTGATTCTGACCCGCTGGGCCGGGCCTCGCCTTTCGGCCGCCGCCATCACCTCGGCGGCCGAGGGGTAGCGGGCCAGGCAGGCCAGCATGCGGTGGGTCACCGCCATCAGTTCGATCTCATCGTTTCGTGAACGCTCGATGGCCTCGCCCGGCCGCATCCACTGGTGTTCAACGATCTCGGACTCGTCATGGTGGGCGATCTGCTCGTCGGGAGCTAGCCCAACAAAAAATCGGGTATCGAAGCGGCGGGGTGGCCCGACCGGGGTGACGAAGCGACCGACTTCATGCAGCGAGCCGAGGTCGACCACGATCTCGTTCTCGGCCAAAGCCGGGATCAGCGACCCGGCGTCGTCGTGCACCGCTTTGCGGACTCGGTCAACCGCCGCAGGCTCGGCACCGGCGGCGCCAAGCAGGAGGCCAGCCTCCTCTAGGGTTTCGCGGATTCCAGCCAGCCACCAGGCCAATCCGCCGCTGGGCACCTCGACCATTTCCGAAGCGGCAGCGTCGGTCAGACCGGTCACAACGTGGGCAACTTCGGCGCCATCATCGGCATCGACCCTGCCTCCGGGAAACACCCACGCCCGGGGCCCGAAGGCCGCCTTCGAGGTCCGCTGAACCATCAGCACGTGTAGGTCAGGGCGGTCGGCGACAATCATCACCGTTGCCGCATTGCGGACCTTCACCTGGGAGGGGTCATCGACCGATTCACCGTGCTGGTAGAGCGACATGCTGCCAAGATACCGATCATCGACCTCGGGTATGGAATCGGCAGACCACGGCCACCGTTCAGGGTTTATCGTTAGACCATGACCTCGCCACTGCAATCGGCCCAGGCAAAGCCCCGTCCACCTCGGGTGGTGATCGTCGGAGCGGGGTTCGGCGGGTTGGCGGCAGCCAAGGCGCTAGCCGATGCGCCGGTGGAAGTCGTGGTGATCGATCAGCGAAACCACCACACCTTCCAGCCCCTGCTCTATCAGGTGGCGACCGCCGGGCTCGATGTCGACGACATCTGCTACACCACCAGAGGCATCTTTCACCGCCAGAAAAACGCCCGAGCCTTACAGGCCACCGTCACCGGCGCCGACTTCGAAACCAAAGAGGTGCAGACCAGCAGCGGGCCTTCGATCGAATACGACTATCTGATCCTGGCTATCGGCGCCGTCACCGCCGATTTCGGGGTCCCCGGAGTCGCCGATCACACCTACGGCCTGAAGTCGGCGGCCGAAGCGATGCAGATCCGCAATCACGTGTTGCGGAACTTTGAGTTGGCAGAACGCACCGACGACGACACGATCCGGCACGCTTCGACGACGGTGGTGATCGTCGGCGGCGGGCCGACCGGGGTAGAGATGGCCGGAGGCTTCGCCGAACTGATCGATAAACCGCTGCGACGAGACTTTCCCGGTATCGACACCGATCGAGCCCGAGTGGTTTTGGTCGAGGGTCAGGACCGATTGCTGGCCAGCTTTGCCCCCAGCCTCGGCGAGAAGGCTCGGCATCGGCTAACGAAGATGGGTGTTGAGGTCAAGCTCTCCACCCAGGTCGCTGCGGTGACCGCAGACGAAGTGCGCTTCGCAGACGACAGCGTCATCGCTTCCAACACCGTGATCTGGGCTGCTGGGGTTCGAGCGCATCCGCTGGCCGAGGCACTCGGTTTGCAGACCGCACGGGGCGGCCGGGTCGTCGTCGACGAACACCTGCGGGTCGCGGGCCACGATCGTGTATTCGCCATCGGCGACCTTGCTGCTTCACCCGATCGCAGGCCCCAAGACTCCGATGAAGGTGGGAGCGAGGCCAACGCAGTCGTACCCCAGGTCGCTCCGGGAGCGATGCAGGGCGGACAGCACGTGGCGGCCATGATCGCCGCCGAACTCGACAACGACCGCCAAGACCCGGCCGAGCATGAGCCCTTCCTGTACCGAGACAAGGGTTCGATGGCCACCATCGGCCGCAACGCTGCGGTGGTTGAACTGCCGGTCGGGCCGAACATCACCGGCTTCGCTGGTTGGGTCGCCTGGCTCGGATTACACCTGGTGATGCTGATCGGTTTCCGCAACCGGGCCAACGTGCTGGTCAACTGGGCCTGGAACTACCTGACCTACGATCGCGGCAGCCGTCTCATCATCGAGCTCGACGATCGCTTGCAAGTCGACGATCCAAGCCTCCACAATGGCCGGAGCCCAAGCTAGCCAATACCCCGGCTGAGCGCGACGCCTCAGCTGACCAGCAACGGAGTAGACGACAGTGGCCCTAACGAAGTGGCAGCCGCCAATCCTCCGCCACCTTGCTCATGACAATGAGCGGGTCAGTTGGCTAGAGCTGTTTTTTGACCTGGTCTATGTTGCGGCGCTGATCCAGCTCGGTGACCGCCTGGCCGGGGACATCTCCTGGACCGGGGTCGGTCGTTTCGTCGGGGCTTTCACCGTTCTGTGGTGGACCTGGACCGGTACAACCGCCTTCGTCAACCGATTCGCGGTCGACGATGTGATCCACCGGTCGCTGACCTTCTTCCAGATGTTCGCCGTCGGGAGCTTTGCGGTGATCGCTTCGGCCGCCGATGCCAATTGGCCGGTGTGGCTTCCCGTGGCCTACATCGCAGCCAGGATTCCGCTGCTCGCTATGTACGCAAGAGTCCGGGCCACGGTTGAGGAAGCCAGGGCGGTGACAACGCTGTTCCTTGCCAGTATCGGTGGCAGCGCTGCGGCGTTCGGGGCTTCGCTGCTATTCCCGACGCCGTTGCGATATTGGATTTGGGCCTTGGCGCTAGCGGGCGAGTTCACGCTTCCGCTTCTGCTTCGCCGAGCCGAAGGGCCCCCGATTCACGATGAGCATTTCCAGGAGCGCTACGCGCTGTTCACCATCATCGTGCTTGGCGAGACGTTCGTGAAGACGCTCAGCGAAATCACCGCCATCGGCATTTCGGTACAAACCCAGGCCTTCGGCGCCCTGACCTTCGTCATGCTGGTAGCCATCTGGTGGACCTACTTCGATGACGTGGCCGATGCACACATCCGGCCTCAGTCGATCCTTTCGTCGAACCAAGCCACCAACCGCGTGGTTTGGATCTATTCCCACCTACCGTTGGCTGCCGCCATCACCGCCTACGGCGTCGCCGCGAAAAAGTTGGTGGGTGTCGAGGCCTTCGCCGACTCACTCAAGGCGTCGTACACCTGGCTGCTGGTCGGGGCGCTGGTGACGATACTGCTGTGTGTGGCGTTGCTCGATCTGGTCACCGCTACCCCGCATTATGCCATCGATGTTCCGGCCCGGGTCGGGCCACGGGTTGCCGCCGCTATCGCTCTGATGCCAGCAGCGTGGTTGACCGCAACCGGCTCGATTTCGGCAATCGTCGGGGCCAGCCTCATCTGCGCCGTCGTAGTTGCGCAGATCGCAGCCGAGATCGGCATTGCGCTGCGATTGGAAAGACGTCTCAACCGGCAGGTTCTGGCCGATCTGACCGACTTGCACGGTTCCTGCGAACACCTAACAGCGATCCAACCTGCTGCGGTCGTTGGCACCGCAACCCACGCCGCCCATTCGGTCTGCAAGCCATGCCAGGCCAAGGGTGTGCAGTGGGTTCAGCTCCGAGTCTGCATGACGTGCGGCTACGTGGGCTGCTGCGATGACACTCCTGGCCGTCACGCCACCACTCACTACCAGGAAACCGGACACCCGGTCATGACCACCCTCGAGCCTGGCGATGACTGGGCGTACTGCTACGAACACGACATCGTCGACCTGACCTGGCAGCAACCGGCAGACCGGTAGCCGACGAAGTCGGCCATCTGGCCTTTGATAACCCAGAGTCCGATGAGCATGGCGACAAACACCGAGCCTCCGCCTTAGCGGCCGTCGAAGGCCGCGCCGACCACGGTCATCCACTGCTTGGCGACCTGCCGCTCCCCGGAGATTTCCACCCCATCGTGGTTCCGGCCCCACAGAGCCAGCAGCACGGCTGCGCCGTCGCCGGCGATCCAAGCCGTCGGGGCCGCTTCGCCCAGCACCAGTTCATCGCTGTGGCCGTCGATTCGAATAGCCAGGCTGGCCTGAGGAGGTCCTCCGGTCATCCGGGCCGCCAGCGGGAGGGCGAAATCGATTGCGTCCTCTATGGCGTCGATCGCTCTGTCGTCGCTGATCGTGGTCTTTTGAAGCCCGAGGGCTTCGGCCACATCCATGCGGTGCAGCGTCGTCTCGATGGCGGCGCGCCGAAACCAGAATCGGGCGTGATCGGTGTTGTCGTAAGTCCAGCACGATTTCTCGGGGTCGGTGGCCCGAAACAAGTCGGCACACGCTTCCATGTGTTCGGCGAAGGCTCGGATGGCCTGCTTTCCCGTCGGCAGCGTGAGCGGCCACGGCACCTTGGCCCACGGTTGATCGTCGTCGGCGTCAGCCGGAGTGGCGATGGCGTATGGATAGGCGAGCCCTAAACCGAACGTCAGGTGGGTGATGACCTTCTCTACGGTCCAACCGGGGCAGTTTGGAACGTCGTTGCCGAGGCTCGACAGTGGCAGGTTTTCGAACCAGTGAACGTTCTCATCAAACCAGTTGATGTGCTCGCTGGGGATCACCGATTGCCCTGAGTTACGAGTCTTGTCACCAGGTGATTCTAGTTGTTCGATGGGTTGAGGAACTGCAGGAACGGAATCCTCGCCTTGATCACGCCAAACGCGGTGATCAAGCCGCCGAGTAGCAGTAGCCCAACCGGCAGCAGGAGGTCGCCAACCGTGCGATACAGCTGTTCCTCCACCCACTGTTCGTCCGGGAGATCCTCGTAGTCGGGCACCCCGGGACCGGGGCCGTCCTCGGGTGCGGGGTTAGCCTGCCCGCCAGCTTCCACCGAGTCCAGTAGTGCGGTCAGGTACCCCTCCTGGTCTCGGTCACCGCCGGCCGAAACCAGTCGGTTGGCGATCAGTTCGTGGCCGTCGGCTCTAGGGTGCAGCGTGCCGTGAACCCAATTGGGAGGCACGATCGTCTCCTGGATCGGCCCGTTTGTTGGCGCCAGGTGGAAGAAGTTGGTTGCCGGGTCAGCATCGCACAGTCGCCGCCCGGCGAATGCGTCGAAGCTGCCTTCGAACACGTTGATGCCTGCCTCGGCTGCCGAGGCTCGCACCGTGTCGTTGAGGGCGTTGGTGAAGCGAACCACAAAGTCGATCTCGGTCGGGTCGATGGCCAGGTCGCAGCGCTCCGATGGCTCGACTATCAGCGGGTAGAGAACTGCAACAACCGGGGTGTCGTCTCCGACCGCCTCTTTGATCGCCAGATACGAAGCCACCAGTTGTTTACGACTTTCAACCACGTTGCGCAGCCAAGGCTCGGTCAACTCGGGGATAGCGCAACTCTGGGGTAGCAGACATGCCTTAATCACGGTGCCGAACCCGACGTCGTTGCCGCCCATGCTGACCAGAACCAGGTCGACATCGTCGATTTCGTCGCCGTGGACCTCAAGCAGCCGTTGGACCTGGTCCTCGTTGCTGCCAATCTCCGGGAGCGGGTCGGGTGTCCCCTCCTCCGGCTGACCATCGATGGCGGTGGCTTTCGCTCCCGAGCAGGCCAGGAAGATCAGGTCGGCGTTCAGCCGCTCGGCCGCCAGGTAGGGGTAGGCGGTCGGCGCCCGCCTGCACTGGTTGCCGTTGGGGCCGACCTGGTTTGTGCCCTCGAAGAAGTCGGCCGCCCCCTCGCCGGATATGAAGGAATCACCGAGCGCCAGCACGAGCGACGACCCGGCCTCGGGGGTCGGATCAAGCGGTTCGTCTGTGATCCGGTCGATGAGCACCCACGCCAGCAGGAAACCCAGCAGCAGTACCGCGATCAGCGCCTCGCCTCGGAAGACAAACCAGGCGCCGACGGCGCCGATAACCACCACCGCAACCAACGTCGCCAATTCCAAGCCGATGATGCCATTGGCCAACAGCGCTCCGACGCCGACCGCCAGCAGCCCAACGACCAGCACAACCGTGGCCCGACCACGACTGGGATCGAAGCGAGCGATGCTGATCCCGAGAGCTGAGAACCCAGCAACCACCAACACCAATCCGAACAGCAGCGCACCCTCGCTGAACTCTCGGGAGGCCTGCAACAACAGCAGCGCACCCAGCGCCACGGCCAGGATCGAATCGATGGTGATGGCTACCCGCCGGGTATCACGTTGGCGGTCGATCCATGGCGGCAGCCCGACCTTGAACAGCACGAGACCAACGACCCAGGGCACGACGGCGGCGATCGACCACGGGTCGATCCCATCGCCGATCCAGGCCATGATGGGAGCGACTAACAAAAGCACCACCCCGGCCAGCAGTAACAGCCCCGGGTTCTTGTTAGCTCCCACCAGCAGCCGAGCGTTGATGGCGAGCAGGCCGAGCAGCACCACAACGGCGCCGACCACCGCCAACGTCGGCGAACGACGAGCTATAGCCAGCCAGACCAGGCCAGCCCCCGCCGCTAGGCCGAGAATCCCGATCCATCGTCCTCGGCTGGGGTTCTCGGTGGCGTAGCGACTGATCGGCTCGTTCAGAATCAGCAGGCCAAACGCTCCTACCAACGGCCCGGCCAAAGCCAGCAGGATCGCTACCGGCAGGCTGCGCTGACCGGTGGCGGCCAAGAACGACAGCCCACCGAGAACCAGCAGCCCAAAGCCAGCCACGATGCAAAGCAAAGGGTGCGCTTCACACCATCGACCCATGCCTCGTCTGAGCGTGCGACCCAGGCGGGTGAGTGGTCCATCGTTACCCGTATCACTGCCTTCGACGACCTCGGAGATGAGTTCATCGAGTCGTTCCGTTTCGATCATGTCGCCTCCCTCAAGTGCGCAGAATCTCTGACGCGCAGCTTAGATCAATGGCGACCTCTCCTGGGCCAAATGTGTTCGAGCCAACCTCGATTGGCCGGCGGTCGCTAGCCGAGAGAGCGTGCCCGCAGCCGCCGCATACCTTTGAGCCAGCGGTCGGGGTCATCGGCCTTGCGCTTCACGTATTCGGCCACCTCTGGATGAGGCAATACGTGGAACCGTTCGGCTTCGATGGCTTCAACGACCACATCGGCCAGCGCGTCGGGCTCGATGATGCCGTCGGTCTGGCCATCGCCAAGGCTGCGGGGAGCCATGGCGGTGTTCACTCCCTGGGGGCAGAGCACCGAAACCCGGATGCCCTCGTCGCCGTGGGTGATCGCAATGAACTCGGCCAGCTTGACCGCCGCCGCTTTTGTCACCGTGTAAGGACCGGACCCGATGGCCGCCAGCAGTCCCGCGGCCGAAGCGGTGTTCATCAGGTAGCCGCCGCCGTTGGCCACCATCGACGGGATGACCGCCCGTGCGGCGTAGAGGTGCGACATGACGTGCAGCTCCCACTGCTGCTGCCAAACCTCATTTTCCGCGTCGGTCAGTACACCGTTGCCGCCGGCACCTGCGTTGCTGCAGAACAGATCGATCGGCCCGTGGGCTGCAAGCGTCGACTCAACCAGGGCCGCCACCTGGGCTTCGTCTGTGACATCACAGGTTGCCGACTCGCAGCCGATTTCAGCCGCCGCGGCCGCAACCGCTTCGGGGTCGAGGTCGGCAAGTACCACTGTGCGGGCCCCCTTGGCCAGGAAGGCCTTCGCCATGGCCCGGCCAATACCGCCGCTGCCTCCGGTGATCACTGCAACCTTGTCGTTCAAATCCATGGCCGCACAGTGGCACATCGAACCCCGATTCGGCTATTTCTCTCGACAAACCCTCTAGAAACAGACGATTTTGAGATTTCTCGGAAAATCTTGTCCGAGACGCGTAAGGAACAGCGTCCTCGTTTGTCAGGACTGTTGAACCCGCCTGATTCCAATGGCGGACTTACAGAGGGAAACGAACAATGCGGAATCAACACAAGCCCAGCAAGAAGATGCAAGGCAGAACTCTCACCGGAGCCCGAGCAATCTCAGCAGCTACCTGCATGATCTTGGTACTCAGCTCTTACATGCCGTCGGCGTTCGCCGAAAGCCCACCCCAAGACAACTCGATCGGCGATCTCGTAGCGGTGCCGGTCAAGCCGGAACCACCGGTCAACCCTTGCAACACCAAAGTGTGTGACAACGCCGCCGTCGACCTCACCACATGCCTCGACCCCGATGGCTGTGAGACTCCAATCAAGCCGATCGACGAGTTCACCACCTGCCTTGATCTGGTGAACGGCTGTGACACTCCGATCAAGCCAATCGATGAGCTCATCACTCCCCCCGGACCCGAGGATCCAGGCGATGACGATGGACCTGGCGATGAGGATGAGCCTGGCGATGACGAGCCCGGTGATGACGAGCCTGGCGATGAGGGTGAACAGCCAGAGGATCCAGGCCCTGAAGAGCCCGAGACCCCAGAGCCAACCGATACCCCGGAGCCGACCGAGCCGGAGACCCCTAAGACCCCGACTCCCAGCGGCGAGACACCGACCCCGGTCGATATCGATACCCCCCGTCCCGGCAACCCGAACTTCACCGGCTGAGCCCCGTCGCTCATCCCCGACAAATCGCCCCAGATCTAACAAGAATCGAAAGAGGACTCGTCATGAGGAACACAACAAACACGACAAGCAACAAGACCAAGAAAACCGTGAAGCTGCTGGCCCTAATTATCGCCGCACTATTCATCTTCGCCGGCTGCTCCGGCACCCAGGGGAACGAATCAATCGGCTCCGGGGTCATCCCGGACCCGGCGTCATCGGCCGGATCGAACTCGGCCGATGACCCGGCCGGGTCGGGCACCATGCTCGACGGTGTGTCGGTCAATCCCTATGTTGAGAGCTCGACCAGGGCGGTTGTGGTCTCGTCCGGCATCGACATTCATTCCGGTCCCGACGGTGCGGTTGTCGACACCCTCGACTCGACCACCAGCTTCGGAACCACCCGGGTGCTCCTCGTTGAGGAACAGCAGGGCGACTGGGTCAAGGTCCGACTACCGACTCGACCGAACCACCGCTCGGGCTGGATCCCGGTAACCGACGTACAGCTAGAGCCGGTGGCCTTGGCGGTCTATGTCGACCTGCAAGCCAGGACCCTGGCGGTAACCGACGGCGGCGACACCATCGTCAACTCCCCGATCGCCATCGGAACAGCGGAGAACCCAACCCCACTCGGCACCTTCTATGTGACAGACAAGCTGGAAACCCCGAACCCCAGCGGCTCCTACGGGCCATATGCTCTAGGTCTGTCCGGTCACTCGGAGACACTGACGGAGTTCGCTGGCGGCGAGGGCCAGATCGGCATCCACGGCACCGATGACCCGGCCACGATCGGCCAGGCAGTCAGCCACGGCTGTGTACGACTGCCAAATGACGTCATCGCCGAACTGGCTGCCTTGCTTCCGCTCGGTACGCCGGTACATATTGTTTAGGGAACGTGGAGGGCACGGGTGCGTCAGGCAGAGCGATCCGATACTGAGCTGGTGCTGGCAGCTCGCGGTCAAGACAGTGCAGCCTTTGGCGAACTGTTCGACCGTTGGTTCAACAGCTCATGGAATGTGGCCAGGACCATCGTCCGCCACGACGACCAGGCGGCCGATGTGGCCCAGGACGCAATGTTGGTCGCTTGGCAGCGGCTGGATCAGCTGGAAGACCCCGATGCTTTCGGCGGCTGGCTACTTCGTATCACCAGGAACCGTGCCCTCACAAAGTTGGAGCGTGAGAACCGCAGTAAGGCCACCGGAGACGACGTTGTGAGCGGCCTCCGGGATGCTGGTCTCCCCGACCCGACCGGCGCCGAGCGCCTCCCGTCCCCGGACTCGATAAGCGAGATTCGAGATCGCCAGGAACTGGTGTGGGCGGCAGCGGCCGCCCTGGGCGAGCGGGAAGTCAGCCTGCTCGATCTGCACCTGCGTCACGGCATGGCGCCGGCTGAGCTGGCAATCGAACTGGGCGTCGAACCGAACAACGCCCATCAACAGCTCTACCGGCTACGCAACAAGCTGGGCGATGCCATCGGCTCCTACCTTCTTTGGCGCAACGGTCGTCCGCTCTGCGAGGGATTGGCCGCCGCGGTCTCAGGCGAGGTGGCATTCGATCGCTCGGTAGCCCGGGCGGTGTCCCGACACCAGGCCAATTGCGAAGATTGCGCCGAACGACGGGCCGGCTTGGTCGACCCGGGCAAGATGTTCGCCGCAGCACCGATGATCTTGGTTCCGACTCAGCTCAAGCTCAACGCAGCGGCAGCGCTTCAGTCGGCAGGGGTTCCCCTTGGTTCCGAGTCTGCAGCTGGCTCTGAATCCGGATCCGAGTCTGGGTCCGGACCTGAATCTGGGTCCGGACCTGAATCTGATGCCGGATCTGAATCTGGTTCCAGTGCTGAATCTGGCGGCGACTCGGGTAGCTCTAGCAGCTCGGATAGCGGCAGCACCTCAAGCCACGGAGACCCGGGCAGCCAATCGGCCCAGGGAGACTTCGGTGTTGGCTCTGGGATTCAGCCAGGATCACCGATCCACGGTGTTTCGGCTCACAGCGTTTCCGGCCACGGTGTTCTAGGTAACGGTGTTCCAGCAAGCGGTGTTCCGGGTAACGGCGTTCCGAGCCATCTGGCCGGGGCGAAAGCAAAGGCCGCCGGCGAGGCGTTCAACACAACGCTGGCGACCGCTGCGGTGGGTGTCGCGCTGTTAGTCGGCGTGTTGGCTTGGTTCCTGCTGCCCTTCGGATCCGACGATGGCGACGGCGTTGCCGCAGGATTGCTGCAGTCGGACGAGCAGGTTGGCGGACCGGGTCTCGAACCGCTGGCCAACGCTCAGCTCGGCCAGTCGGAATCCGGTCAAGCCGGTGCCCAGGCGACCCTCGATCCGGCGCTGCAACCATCCGGCGATGCGCCCGAGCAATCAACCCCGACCACCGGCGAAGCAGCGCCCGGAACCGATGCGAGCACAACCAGCAGCACGACGTCGACGGTCGTTTCGTCTACTTCGACCACCGTCTCGACGAGCGGTCCGACCACCGCCCCGTCTACGACGCAAGCGACAACTCAAACTACGACTCGACCGACGGCGTCTCAGACCACAGCGACCACAGCGACCTCGACAACCGTGTCGACCACGACGAGCACAGAAACCAGTGCCTCGACGCCAACAACACCGACCCCAACGCCCACGCCAACACCAACCCCGCCACCCACACCAACGCCGACTCCGACGCCCACACCGACGGCTCCGGCAGAGCCGGTGGCGATACTGCGATTTACCGCCAGCAGACCCTCGGGCGAGCTGCCGTGTAACAGTCGCACCCAGACAACGTTCCGGGTCTCCTGGCTAACCGAAAACGCAGATTCGGTTGTGTTGTCGCTACCGAACGGAGAGCGCAAGGACGTGGCATCGGGTAGCCATCAGTTCTGCGGGACCGCTGGGAACAGAGTCGGTCTGGTAGCCACAGGACCAGGTGGTGAGGACAAAAGCTCAATAACGCTCTGAACCGGCTTCGTTTACCGGCATCCTTAGGGTATGAGTTTGTCGACCGTTGAGCCGTCGCCCATCGCCGGGCTGCCGCAACAGCTGACCATCGGTCCGATGACAGTGGACATTCCCGTGGTGCTGGCCCCGATGGCTGGCGTGACGAATGCCCCGTTCCGGCGCCTGTGCCGCAACTTCGGCGCCGGTCTGTATGTCAGCGAGATGATCTCCGCTCGAGCGATGTGCGAAGGCAGCGAAAAGACAGACAAGCTGGCCAGCTTCGCTCCCGACGAGACCCCTCGCAGCCTGCAGTTGGCTGGCGTTGAGCCGGTCTACGTCGGCCAGGCGGTGCGGCAACTGGTCGACGAGGGTCGAGTCGATCACATCGACCTCAACTTTGGTTGCCCGGTTCGCAAGGTCACCCGACACGGCGGCGGCGGTGCGCTTCCGTTCAAACGCAACCTGTACCGCCAGGTAGTAACCGCCGCGGTCCAAGCTGCCGGGTCGGTGCCGGTTACGGTCAAGTTCAGGGTCGGAATCGACGACGAGCATCTCACCTATCTCGACGCTGGCCGCATCGCCGAAGACTGCGGCGTCGCTGCGGTGGCCTTGCATGGCCGAACCGTTTCCCAGCTGTATTCGGGCGTGGCCGACTGGTCGACCATCGCACGGCTGAAAGAAGCGGTAACCAGCATCCCGGTGCTAGGCAACGGCGACATCTGGGAAGCCCAAGACGCTCTGAAGATGATGGCCGAGACCGGCTGTGACGGCGTGGTGATCGGCAGAGGCTGCCTCGGTCGGCCGTGGCTGTTCGGTCAGCTGGCTGCGGCATTTGCCGGCGAGCCGATTCCCGCTCCCCCGACCACCGCAGAGGTGGTGCCGATCATGATCGAGCACGCCGGGCTGCTTGTTGATTGGTTCGGCGATCACAAAGGCATCCGAGAATTCCGCAAGCACACCGCCTGGTACCTCAAGGGTTACCCGGTCGGCGGCGAACTCCGCGGTCTGCTGGGGCGAATTGAGAGCCTCGATCAGCTGCGCGAGTTGCTGGCCACCATCGAAGACGCTCCCCTACCCGACGAGAATCGCCGGGTGGCTCGAGGCCACACCCGCGGCCCCCAGGTGGTGGCGCTGCCAGACGGCTGGCTCGACGATCCATACGACAGCGCGGTGGCCGAAGCCGACGGCGATAGCGCGGCCTCCGGCGGCTGAGCGTGCTCTCCCTCTAGTCGCGAGCCAAGCTCCAGCGTAGGCTTCAGGGGTGCTCAAAGAGATCTGGCGTTACCCCCTGAAATCCTCCGGCGGCGAGCTGGTCTCAGAAACCGATGTGCAGGCTAACGGTCTTGCCGGGGATCGCTTCTGGGCAGTCGTCGACTCCCAAACCGGTCTGGTCGCGAGCGCGAAACGTCCGGGAATGTGGGGAGCGTTGCTCACAACATCGGCGTCGCTCAACGGACCCGACCTGAGAGTTACCCTCCCCGACGGCCAAACAGCATCGTCCATTGACTCCGAGGCGCTTGATGCGCTGATCTCCGCTCTTGTCGGACGACCGGTTTCTGTTCAGGTCGCCCAGTCCATCGAAGATCCGACCCTCGAACGCACTGATCCCAATGCTGATCTCCTAATGGAGGACGGCGATCTGGTACTCGGTGATGTCGCAACCGGTGCGCTGAGCGCCGCGGCCCCAAACGGAACCGTCTTCGACTTCGCTCCCATCCACATCGTCTCAACCGCCACGCTAGAGGCGCTTGAAACGCATACTGCCTCAGCTGGCGACCCACGCCGATTCCGGCCGAATCTTGTCATCGATATCGATGGGCCGGCCTTCCAGGAGAACGAGTGGCCGGGCCAGAAGCTCAGTCTTGGAACCAACCTTGAGCTTGAGGTGTTCATGGCGTCACCTCGCTGCGTCGTTCCGTCGCTAGCCCAGACGGGTCTACCCCGCAGTGTTTCAACACTTCGTACCGTCGCAGCACTCAACCGGATCGAGCTTGAAGGACTCGGTGTCTCATCCTGTGTCGGGGCCTACGCAAGAGTGAAGCAACCAGGCACTATCGCCGTCGGCGCTCACACAAGTCTGTCCTAGACGCGGCAATCGGCTGACGCCTACAAGAGGCGCCAGCCGTGCTTTGCTGGTCGATGAAGTCAGTAGAAGACCAATAGAAGATGCTGTCAGTAGGAGATGCGGTCAGTGGGAGATGGCGTCGAGCACGTTGAGGCGGCCGGCTCGCCTCGCCGGTAGCACTGCGGCCAGCACACCGGCGGAGGCCGCTACTGCAACCAGGGTGACGATCGATCCGACGGGGATGGCGAAGCTCGAGGCGTAGGTCGATGGGAGCGCTTGTATCACGCCCCAGCCGAACAGCACGCCAACCGATACTCCGAGCACCGCTCCGAAGGTTGCGACGAGTGCCGCTTCAAAGCGAACCATGCGGCGGAGTTGACGCTTGCTCATGCCTACGGCTCGGACCAGGCCGAGTTCCCTGGTCCGCTCGAATACCGAGAGGGCCAGAGTGTTGGCGATGCCGATGAGGGCGATGATCACTGCCAGGGCGACCATGATGTTCACCATTGTGAGCAGCTGATCGATCATGCCGACCGCTCGGTCCTGGAATTCCTGGGTCGTTTCGATGTCGGCCGATGGCAGGCCAACCGAGAGGGCGGCTATGGCCGAATCGACGTCGACCTGGGCCACTCCTTCAGCAACCGAGAGAGCGATCCACTCATGACCGGTTCGATCACCTGCGGCATCGAACACCGACTCATCGAACAGGAAGTCCGAAGCGATCAATGCCTCGTCATGGAAGACCCCGGTGATCGTTGCGTCGACGAAGGCCCCGGAGGCGAACTCGGTGGATATCACATCACCGACGCCGAGTCCGGTGGCCTCAGCGTGTTTCGCCGCTATCAACGCCGGGTTGACGACGGTGGTGTCGTAGCCGCCGTCGCGGATGTCGGCGTTAAGCAGCGGTGCGAGTTGCTCGAAGTCGGCGGCGACGTTCGTACCGATCTCGCCAGCGACCCGAGTCTCGACATACCGGAACCCGCTGACAGCATCGAAGACCTCGTTGGCTGCAAGCTCTGCCGGGAGGCTGAGCGGAAAGCTGACATCTTCGAGCTGGTCTGTGACGTAGTAGTCGGCGGTGGCCGACTCGCTGAGCGTCGTGCCGACGCTGTTCTTGATGGTCTGGCCGACGATCATGGCGGTCGATACCAGCGCCAGGCCGATCATCAGTGCCGCGGCGGTTGTTGCGGTGCGGCGAGGATTCCGGGCCGCGTTTTGCTGGGCCAGGCGCCCGGCAACACCGCTCGTCTTAGCCAGGGGCCAACCGAGCACCCGGGTGATGATGCCGACAGCCATCGGGCTGAGCAGAGTGACGGCGAGGAAGACGCCGATCGCACCGACCGCCATCAGGGAAACAGTGACGGTGGTACTGCCCGCTCCGGCTAGCCCAAAGGCCCCTGCGATGAGGCCGACGGTGAACAGCCCGAGAGCGGATAGCACCCGGGTGCGGCTGCCCGGCGCTGATGCGTCGGCGCCGCCCCGCAGCGCCTGGATGGCAGGCACGGTTCCTGCCCGACGAGCGGGACCGATCGCGGCCAGCATGGTGACGCCGACACCGATGATCAGGGCGGCCACGATGGTGCGGGTGGCGATGATCGTCGGCGAATCGGGAAGGCTGCCTCCCGCTGCGTTGAACAGCGCTTCGAGGCCCTTGGCTACGCCGATTCCGCCAGCGATTCCGCCGGCCGAGGCCAGCAGCCCAATGATGAGGGCTTCACCGAGCACCGATCGTCGGATCTGTTTCGGGTCTGCACCGATCGTGCGGAGTAGGGCCAGTTCCTGGGTGCGCTGGCTGAGCACGATGGCGAAGGTGTTGTAGATGATGAAGATCGACACGAACAGCGCCACGCCACCGAAGCCGAGGAGGATGTTGCCGATGACATCGATCTCGCCGGTGAACTCTTCGCTCGACTCGGCGGCGACGATTTCCTGGTCGATGACTTCAACGCTTGGCAAAGCTGCGGCGACCGCGGCTTGCACTGCGACTGGATCAGCGTTGTCGGCGACCTGGATGTTGATGGCGTTGACCCCGTCGATGCCGAACAGGTTGCCGGCCTCTGCGATGTTCATCTGCATGAGAATTGCGCCGAGGGTTTCGTTGTCCGCCCCGAACGTTGAGAGGCCAGAAAGGGTGAGGGCCGTCGGCCCGCTCGGCGTCGTGAATTCGTAGGTTTCGCCGATCACGATGCCGTGTTTATCGGCGGCTCCGAGATCGATCACAAACTCGCCGATACCGGGCGGAGCTCCTTCGACGAGGGTGAATGCGCTGAGTTCACCGTTGTCCGACCAGGCGTTAGCGATGTGTGGTGGCCCATTGGTTTCAAAGGGTTGACCTTCCTCATCGAGGATTCGCACCGCGTCCCAGCCGGCTTCGACGTCGGGTGCGACGTCGGCAACACCGTCGATGCTGGCGACGGTTGCCAACAGGTCGGCCGATAGTGGCGGCGGTTCGCCGAAGTCGGCGGCCGGTCGGACCTGGAGGTCGATACCGGTAGTGGTTTCTTCCGAGACGTCGCCGAAGCTGCTGCGGAGCCCGTCGCCGAGAACGAAGGCCGAGACGACAAAGCTCACGGCGAGGATGACGCCGAAGGTGGTGAGGGCAAAGCGGACCTTGTTGGCCCGGAGGTTCCTGAGGGTGAGGCGTAACATGGGAGTGGTTCCTTCTGCTCGATGTGGGCGGTCAGTTGGCGAGCTGGAGCATGTGGTCCAGCACGGTGTCGGGGGTCGGGTTGTAGAGGTCGCTGGTGATGCGCCCGTCGGCTAGGAACACGGCACGGTCGGCGTATGAAGCAGCGACCGGGTCGTGGGTGACCATCA
>JBOEHD010000114.1:20215-31521 GCA_050633745.1 Acidimicrobiales bacterium | reverse complement strand
CGCTTGGAGATGGTCTGATAGTTGGTGAGCATGCCGCCCAGCCAACGCTGGTCGACGAATGGCATGCCGACGGAGAGAGCGTGGCGACGGATGGGTTCCTGAGCCTGCTTCTTGGTACCGACAAACAGTACGGTGCCACCCTCGGCGACGGTGTCGCGCACAAAGGTGTAGGCGGTCTCGATGCGACGGAGGGTTTCCTCCAGGTCGATGATGTACACGCCGTTGCGGTCACCGTGGATGAATCGCTTCATCTTCGGGTTCCAGCGCCGAGTTTGGTGGCCGAAATGAACTCCGGCTTCGAGCATCTGCTTCATGGTGACAACTGCAGTCACGTTTTTTCCTCCGGTTTAGGCAGTCGACCCTTGCTCTGCGAGTGCTGTTGCACATTGCTGTTGCGTTGTGCTGTTGCACACAGAGACCGTGGATTGAGGTCGACCGGTATTGGTTGGTTGTTTGGACAAACGGCCGCGATGGCCGTTTCAAACTATATCGGCGCAAATCACCCATCGGCCGTAAATGGGTCATCACTCAGGCTCTTCGAACCTACAATCCGCCACCATGACGAATACCGGCTCCGACATCAGCTCGATTTGTGTCTACTGCGCCTCATCAAACGGCACGAACCAGGCGGCGACCGACGCTGCGGTGGCCCTCGGTCACCTTTTGGCCGCTGAGGGCATCGAATTGGTCTACGGAGGCGGCGCGGTTGGGCTGATGGGCCTGATCGCCGACACCGTTATGGCCGCCGGGGGTCAGGTCACCGGCATCATCCCGGCGTCGCTGATGCCCCGGGAGGTGGCCCACCGAGGGATTACCGACCTAATCGAGGTCGACTCGATGCACGAACGCAAGGCCATGATGATCGAGCGGGCCGATGCCTTCGTCGCCATGCCGGGCGGATTCGGGACCCTTGAGGAACTGGCCGAGGTTCTGACCTGGGCCCAGCTCGGCATTCACAACAAGCCGATCGGCTTGCTCAATCCTGACGGGTTCTACGATCACCTCCTGGCGCTGCTCGATCGATGCATCGAGGACCAGGTTCTGAAGGAAAAGAACCGCCAGCTGCTACTCGACAGCCCCGACCCTGCGGCGCTGCTGGCGTTGCTGCGTTCGTATGAGCCGTCATTCGAGCCAAAATGGATCTCCGACGGTGGCTCCCCTATCCCAATGTGATTCAGCGAGCGGCAATAACTCGACCGGGGGCGTCCGGTACCGGCACCAGCCGCACCAGGTAGCACTGGAAGTCAGCCATAAACGGCATTGGGTCGATATAGGTGGGGCCGTCTCTCACGGTGAGGTGGAACCCGGTATTGGCTTCGGCCACCGGCTGCCCCTGAGTGAGGACCTCACCGACCGCCACGTCGATCCGCTGCAAGAATGAGTAGGTCACCCGCAGGCCGGATTCGTGTTGGACAACGAGGTAGAGCGGCCCACCAACCTGGCCGGCGAACGAAACCATGCCCGATGTTGCGGCCGAAACCGGGTCACCGGCTGCGGTTTGGTATTCCAGGCCCAGATTCCCCGGACCGTATGGGGTGCTTGGCGGCCGGAAGCCATCGACGATGGGAGCATCGACCGGGTGGTCCCACAGCTCGAATGGAGCACCGCCGACCAAACCCGCCCCAAGCGCTGATGCGCCGCAGCGAGCGGCCATCGGGTCGAGTGGATCGGCCTGCGAGCCTGGCGGAGGGCCAAGTAACAAGCTGACAGTGATTGTGAGCAGCGCTGCGGGTCGCGCTGCGACTGCGATGCGGAAGTCCAGGAACCGGGCAAGCGGTCGAACCATTGATGAAACCCTCTCAGTGGGTCAGACAGTTGGGCACCCGAGGGCACCGAGAGGGGATGTGGAGTCGTGCGAAGCGGTTACCGCTCAGCCGAGCCAAACGCTGCGATTGCAGCTAACGCCAGAGTAGCTAGACCATTTCCCGTTCGGCGCTAGCCAGTCTCGAACGCAGTTGCAGCACTGCCTTGGTGTGGATCTGACAGACTCGGCTTTCGGTGACGCCAAGGACCTTGCCGATCTCTGCCAGTGTCAGGTTCTCGTAGTAGTAGAGCGTGAGCACGATCTTCTCTCGCTCGTTCATCTTGTTGATGGCTTCGGCGAGGAGCTGACGCATCTCGACCCGCTCATAGGTCGTGACCGGACCCTCGCGCCTATCGGCGAGGGTGTCGCCGAAGGTCAGACTTTCGCTGCCGTTGAACGAGAGCATCTCGTCGAGGGCAACGATGCCAAGTGAGCTGATCTGCTTGTAGATGCCTGCGAGCTGATCGAGGGTGAGGTCGAGTTCGCCTGCGATCTCATCGTCAGTCGGCGCCCGGTGAAGCTTGGTCTCGAGCTTGCTCATTGCCCGCTCGACCGACTTGGCCTTGGTACGGACCGACCGAGGAACCCAGTCGATCGCCCGCAGCTCATCGAGTACCGCACCTTTGATCCTGGAAATGGCATAGGTCTCGAACTTGAAACCCCGCTCCGGATCAAACTTCGTGATTGCGTCGATGAGCCCGAACATGCCGTAGCTGACAAGGTCCGATTGGTCGACCGTCTGAGGCAGCCCGGCCGCTATGCGGCTGGCGACGTACTTCACCAAAGGTGCGTAGTAGACGATCAGTTCATCGCGATCCCGCTGCTTTCCAGATCGCTTGAACCGTGCCCAAGCCTCGTCGAGTTCACTTGTTGTATCAATTGCCACTGGTCCCGCCAAGGTGTGTGGATGGTCAGATGAGGTGACAGGCTCATCCGGCTCCGCCGCCGGTCGTGCCCGTTCCCACTCTCCGTCGGAACTGGACCACATATAGTGAGGCGAGTTGGCAGATTCGGGTCGTTTGGACGACGTGGTGGGCACTCCGGCCCCCTCGACAGTCGCGGGCTCGTCACCGGCATATTCCAGGCCATCCGCTGGCGAGACACCCGGCTGTGGGCCTTCTTTTGGCGGGTTGTCGACGGGAACCTGACCGTCATGGTCCAACGATGAGTCGACAACGACCTCATCATCGACCGACTGTGCACCAGAGGACAGGACCATCCGGTCTTGATCGGCAGTCGGTGGGCGGGATCGATCATCTCGGGGACTAAAACCCAGGATGTCCAAATAGCGGGAACGTGCGGCGGCGGTCACGGCCATCGAGCGTAGCGGGGCCACCGCTTAGCGTGACCGCTTGGTCAAGATTCCTTAGAGAAACCGCAGCAGGCGCTCGGCGGGAACCAACCGAACGCCGGTTCGCCGGGCCGGTGAACCCCCGCTATGGCAAACAAACCGTCGACCCATCGAGCAGGACCCGACCTGACGAAACGAGCGATTGGACCTCGGCCAGCATCTCCGAAGCTGAGCTACCGGTGGCCTCGATCAGTTGGTCGATATGTACCGGGCCGGTCGTGACCTCGAACAGGATCGCCGAAGCCAGCTGGTTCAAGCCCCCGTCGGCGTCATGATCGAACAGAGCGCCAACCTCCTCGTCGCCAGCCTCGTCATCGTCCCCATCTTCAAGCCCGGCCCCTACGCCGAACCCGAGGTTTCCCAGGACATCGGCCGAGTTGCGAACCGGTATCGCTCCCTCGACCAGCAGTTCGTTGGTTCCATCCGATGCCGGGCTGAGCACCGATCCTGGCACCGCCAACACCGGTAGCCCCCGATCGACAGCCTCATCCACCGTCAGCAAAGCGCCGCCACGACCATGAGACTCGACGACGAGTAGGGCGCTGCTTAGACCGGCGATCAGTCGGTTCCTGGCTGGAAAGCGCCAGCGTTCGGGACGAGCTCCCGCCGATGCCTCACTGACCAGCAGCCCCCGGTCACCCACCTCGTTCCACAGGCTGCGATTAGCTCCGGGATAGACCACATCAAGACCACTTCCCACCACACCGATTACCGCGCCTGCCCGGTCGAGCGCTCCTCGATGAGCTGCTCCATCGATGCCGAGCGCCAGCCCGCTGACAATCGCCACCCCCGCTGCTGCGACCTCAGCCCCCATCTCATAGGCCACCGTCCTGCCAACACTTGTGCAGCGCCGAGTACCGACGATTGCCAGCGCGTTTGGCATCTGGAGCAGATCGAGGTCGCCTCGATAGAACAACAGCATCGGGGGTTCCGGGTCTTCGCCGAAGGGCCAGCGAGGGTCTCCCGGTGCAAGGATCTCGATTCCCAGCCCGTGGTGACGCTCCAGTAACTCCTCTGGGTTGAGCGCCCGCAGTGCATCGGCCCACTGATCGACCGTGTCGCGTCGCACCCCGGCTGGAGCCCGCTCTAGATCATCGGGAAGCCGACCGCTTCGCAACGCTGCCACCGCCGGCACCGCAGGACCACCGCCGGTTAACCAACGAGCCCGAGTCGGCCCGAGCCCGTTCAGGCTCATGAGGCAAAGCCGGGCCATGACCTCGGCCCGCAGTTCGTCGTTCTGGGAGGAGTCTGACGTGGGGTTCATACCGCCACCCCCAGGACCGAACGTGGGGTCGATCGCAATGCCAGGGCGGCCTGCACAGTGGGTACATCGATCGACGGACCCAGGCCCTGGAGATCGGCGATGGTTCTGGCCACCGTTCTAACCCGTCTCAAGCCTCGGCCGGTAAGCCCGCCCCGCTCCAGCTCAGCCCGCAAAACATCGGCGGCAGCTCCGGACAGCGGCGCGACATCGTCGAGCATGTTGGCGGGCAACTCAGCGTTACAGCGAACCCCACGGGCCGACGAACGGGCTCTAGCCTCGGCCACCCTGGCAGCCACCGTCTCGGTTGATTCCTCCTCCATGCCCCCGAGCAGCACCCCGGGCGAAGGTGGCCGGACCTCGACCCGAAGGTCGAACCGATCGAGCAAAGGCCCGGAGAGGCGCCTGGCGTAGCGGGCCCTGGCCGCGTCGCTACAGCGGCAGAGACCGTCGCTGCCGCCCTCGCCACAGGGGCAGGGGTTCATCGCCGCCACCAGTTGGAACCGGGCCGGGAGATCCACCGCCCGCGCCGCCCTGCTGACCCTGACGACTCCCTCTTCAAGAGGCTGGCGAAGCGAGTCGAGAATCTGAACCGAGAACTCCCCGAGTTCGTCGAGGAACAGCACGCCGTTATGGGCACAGCTGATCTCGCCCGGGCGCATCGCCGCGGTACCTCCACCGATCATCGCCACCATCGATGCGCCGTGATGGGGCGCCCGGAATGGCGGACTTCGCACCAATCCCCCGGGTGGAATGGCCAAGCCCGCAGCCGAATAGACACGGGTTGTTGAGACCGCCTGGTCTCGATCGAGTGTGGGGAGCAGGCCGACGATTCGAGCCGCCAACATCGTTTTGCCTGCGCCGGGTGGGCCGATCATGAGCAGGTGATGTCCACCGGCGGCGGCTACCTCTAGAGCCCACCGGGCAAAGGGTTGACCGCGAACCTCGGCCAAGTCGGCCCGACCTGCACCCGCCGGGTGGAGATCGCCGGGGTGAGGGTCGACGATGGATGGGAGCGAGCCACGGTCGGTTAAACCGGCGAGCAGCTCGGCCAGAGTTCGCACGCCGCGCACGCACCCGGAGCGAACCACCGCCGCCTGCTCGGCCCCATCTGCCGGGACGAAGATCTCCGATGCTGTGACCGCATCGGCTAACGAGACCAGGGCGGCGACCGGGCGCACCGACCCATCGAGGCCCAGTTCGCCAATGGCACCAAACCGAGCGATGACTTCGGGCTCCAACTGGCCCGAGGCAGCGAGAATCCCCAAGGCGATCGGCAGATCGAGAGAGGCACCCTGTTTGCGAAGGCCGGTTGGAGCCAGGTTGATGGTGACCCGACGGGAAGGCCACTTGAAGCCGCTAGAAAGCACGGCGGCTCGAACCCGATCGCGCGATTCACGACAGGAGGCGTCGGGCAGGCCGACGAGGGTGTAGCCGGGAAGCCCATTGCTGACATGGACTTCAACCGACACCGGATGACCATCGACCCCTTGGACGACGGCCGACGCAACAGTAGCGAGCATGAATGTTCCCCAACGCTGAAAAAGTTTGGGGAGGCCGGAGCCACGAAGACCGCTACCGCAGGTGTGCCCGCTGGGCAACGCCTATCAAACGATCACTGTTTCCGACAGTACCGATCGGCTGTGACATCCAAGGTCGGTGACAGCCAAGCCCGTCCGTCTGGTCTAGAGAACTTCGCGGGTGTAGCGGGCGACCGCTTGCATTTGTTGGCCGGTCAGCCGCCCGGCATATGGCTGCATTGCGCCTTTGCCGTTGGCGATGATGTCGATCTGGTCCTTGATATTCGGGTAGGCCTCGACCACCGCCCCGCCGCTCAGCTTGCGACCAACGCCGCCATCGCCTGCCGAACCATGGCACGAAGCACAGTTCCTAGCGTAGATCTCTCGCCCCTCGACCAGCTCGTCATCGTCGAGTGTGACTTCCGGCGGCTCGGCCACGCAGGCAGCCAAGGCACACGAGCCGGCAACCATCATCAATACAGCGACCGGCATCGCGAACCGTGAACGAATTTTCGAGCGCACAGGGCTCGAACAAATGACAGCTGGGGCCGACATCTTCCGATTCTTCGCCATACTGCTCCCATGGGTTTCGATCCGAATCGGAAGCATAGGTCCTCACCGTTCGATTATTGGTTCGTCGGCGCGGCGTTTGTGGTGGTCATCGGTCTCGTCATTTGGGCGGCAATGGGTTGAGCCCAAAACCCGACCACCGTGGCCGGGGGCCGAAGAAGCAGAGCCGGCCCCGGCCGAAGAAGAGGACTGCGGGGGCCAAGGCTGGTGGAAAGAAGTCGCCGAGGAAACGACCAAAGAAAAAGGGTGTGACCAGGGCGAAAGATCCCTCAGACACCGCCGACTCAGAGGTGCGCTTCATCCAGCCCTACGACGCGGTCAAGGAGTACATCTGTCCTGGCTGCAACCAGGTCATCCCCAAAGGTACGGGTCACCTGGTGGCCATCCCGCCGGACGACCCCGATCTTCGACGGCACTGGCACCGAGGCTGCTGGAACAACCGCGATAGCCGCCGCTAGCCAGCCTCGTCGGCCCGGCGCCGCACTTCTGTGGCTAGAAACAGCCCTCGTAGACCTGGAGGGTGCCCTGAGCATCGACATCGACCACATCGAACCGCAACTCTTCGAAGTAGCTGCGATCGGATTCTGGGCGTTGTTCAAGCCACTGCGAAGCGATCGCTCTGACCTTGCGCTGTTTACGCCAGTCGACAGCGTCGGCTCCTGAACCGAAGCGTGCAGACGACCGAGCCTTTACTTCGACGAACACCACAAACTCATCGTTGGCGGCGATCAGGTCTAGCTCGCCCCGGGCGCAACGCCAGTTGCGGGCCAGGATCTCGTAGCCAGCTTCTCGATACCAGTCGGCAGCGCACTGCTCGCCGAAGCGGCCAAAATCTTGCTGGCTGGAAGCCCGGCCGTTGCCGGTGGATCTGGTTGAGGTCACCAGCCGAACCTAATCGGCCCTAGTGACAGCCTCATCGAACGCTCTCGTTCGACCGGCTAGAGCTCCCGCTCGGGTAGCTCCTCGATCGTCACGCCCTTTGTGGTGGCGATGGTGACCTTGGACAGGAACCGTGATTGCCGATACATGTCCCAAACCCAGGCGTCGTTCAACTCGTACTCGGCCCGTTCGGCACCGTCGGCAGAGATTCGCGTCACGGTGTTGGCCAGGTAGGAACGTCGGTCGGTTTCGATGACGTATCGAAACATCCCAATCACATCTCGGTACTCACGAAACAGAGCCAGTTCGCTCTCCGCTTCGTACCGCTCAAGATCCTCCGCGCTCATGACTCAGCGCAACCCTGTCACAAGTTCGGTTACGAGCTCGCTCACGGGCTTGGATGCCGCCGCACGAGCAAAATCAGTTGTCGCGCTTCTCTTTGATCTTGGCCGACTTACCGACCCGATCGCGGAGGTAGTAGAGCTTGGCCCGGCGAACATCGCCTCGGCTTACCAGCTCGATCTTTTCGAGGACCGGGGAGTGAATCGGAAAGATTCGCTCAACGCCGACGCCGAAGCTGACCTTGCGCACGGTGAAGGTCTCCCGAACACCTGCGCCCTTGCGGGCAATTACCGAACCCTGGAAGACCTGGACACGCTCGCGGGTGCCCTCGATGACCTTCACGTGTACTTTCACGTTGTCGCCAGGGCCGAAGTCCGGCACGTCGTCTCGAAGCTGTGCCTGCTCAACGATTTCGGTGAGGTTCATTGGTCAAATTCCTAGTTTGGTCAAACGATCGGTGGCAGCCCCAACGAAACGGGCGGCTGCGGGCTCTGTTCCGACGCTCCGATATCCGGGGCACCCCAGCAAGAGCTCAGCTGGACCTAACTAGCCTATCGGCCCCCAGCCAGACTGCTACGCCCCACTACCACACCGCTCAAATGCCGACGGTTATTCGAACTCGGCCTACGGGTCGGACGGCGGACCGGCCGCTGAGTCGGCAGGCAGATCGAACTCGGCTAGAAGCTGGCGATCCTTGTCGCTGAGTCCGCCGCGGGACTCGATTAGGTCGGGACGAATCAGCAGTGTTCTGTAGAGCGACTGGGCCAGCCGCCAGCGCTCGATCAGGGCGTGGTTGCCGGAGCGCAGCACCTCGGGGATGGCTAAGCCCCGGAATTCAGCGGGGCGGGTGTAGTGGGGGTACTCGAGCAGGTCATCGCTAAACGACTCGTCCTCGACGGACTCGCGGTTGCCCAACACCCCGGGAACCAGCCGCCCAACCGCTTCCAACACAACCGCCGCCGCCACCTCTCCACCGGCCAACACGTAGTCGCCGATCGAGAGTTCTTCATCGACTAACGAGTCGCGGACCCGCTGATCAACTCCTTCAAAGCGGCCGCAGAGCAGCGAGAATCCGGAGCCTTCGGCCAGTCGGCGGGCATCGTTTTGACAAAACGGGCGACCGGCCGGGGTCAGATAGATCAGCGGTTTCGGCGGGTCGACCCGGTCGACGGTGTCAAAGATCGGCCCCGGCTTGAGCACCATGCCCGCTCCCCCGCCGAACGGGGCGTCATCGACCGAACGGTGTACATCGGTCGTAGCGTCACGGATGTCGTGAATGCGGATGTCGAGCAGGCCGGTGGTGCGAGCCTTGCCAAGCAGGCTGGCCGAAGCGAAGGTCTCGACGACATCGGGCATGATGGTGAGAACGTCGATACGCATGGTGGTGGGCAGTCCGTGAGCGATCCGTGGGCGATTCGTGTGGCTATCTCGAGCTATTCGCCGGAGATGGCCTCGGAGTCGTCGAGTAGTCCTGGCGGAACGTCAACCACAACCTGGGCCTCGTCATGTCGCTGATAGAAGCTGAGCGGAACCATACGACCGTCTTCGAGTTCGAGAAGATCGGAGGCGGGGTTGTCGAGTACCGCCGTAACCGGGCCGTGGTCGTTGCCGTGCTGATCGATCAGCTGCTTGCCGATCAGCTCGTGCACGAAGGCCACAACCTCGGTTGCCAGACCCTCGGCGACGCCGCTGGGTAGGGCGTCGGCGTCAAGCGGTTCCGCTTCGAGAACTCGGCCTCGAAGTAGTTCAACCTGGTCGCGATGGCGATAACCCTCGAAGGTCATCAGCCACTTGTTCTTGTGAGGCCGGGCAGAAGTGACCGTTAGCCAGTCGCCGTCGGCCAAAAAGCGGGTGCCGACGGCAGTCCGAGCTTCGACCATGTTGGTCACCAGCCCTACGAGAACTTCGCCTCGCAAGCCATGGGCCTTATCTACATGGCCGACCTCGAGAAGGTCGCCGGCCGCAGGGCCGCTATTCGACGAACTCAACCTCGGTCACCACGCCGTCCTTGGCGGCAGCAGCACCGACCACGGTGCGGATGGCTGAAGCCACCCGGCCGCGACGGCCGATAACCCGGCCCATGTCGTCGGCGTTAACCGACACGTCGAGCCGGACCCGATCGCCATCGGCGCTGGCCTCGATCGACACATCATCAGGTTCGCTGACTACCGAACGGCAGACCATCAGGCAAACCGCTTCGGCACTCGGCGCAGGAGAGTTTTCGCTCACGCTTCAGCTCCGCTGACTACAGGCTCGGCGGTGGCAGCCGCGGCGGCCTCCGCTGCAGCTGCGGCCTGCGCCTCGAGCTCGGCAACGGTGGTGCCATTCTCGAAGGCTTCCCAAGCGCCGGAAATGCTCAGCAATTTTTTGACCCGGTCGGACGGCTGTGCGCCCTCCTGGAGCCAATGAACGGCCTTAGCGTTGTTGATCTTGATCTCGGAAGGCTCCGAGCGAGGGTTGTAAGTACCAACGATCTCGATGAACCGACCATCTCGGGGGGAGCGCGCATCGGCTGCGACGACTCGATATGTCGGTTGCTTCTTCTTGCCCATCCGCATTAGGCGCAGTCGAACGGCCACGTGATTTCTCTTCTCTGGTTCTCAGTGTGCTGAACTGAATGTGTCGATTAGGTGTGTCGAGTAGTGCTGGTCTGAATCTTGCTCTGAATCTTTACTTGGAATCTTTTCCGGATGCATCTTCGTTCTGAAGCATCTTCATTCTGGTTACACGACCTAGCGCCGTGGAAAATCCTGGCCAGCAAGCAACATACGAGGCTACCCCATGCACAGACCGGCTCCACTCAGAGCCGATTTGTTGTCGGGATCTTGAATTATTTGGAAGCCTAGGGTTTGAAGCCGTCTAGTTCGTCGGCCATGCGTTCGAGGTCGGCATCATCGAGACGATCGAGGCCCGGCAGCATAAGTGGGGCCTTGGTCGACTTCGTACCCTTTGGCGTGGTTCGCCCTGTGGGCTGCACGCCACCCTTAGCGGTGACCCTGCCGCCCTTTGCGGTGACCCGACCGCCGCCCTTCTTGCCCTTCTTACCCTTCTTGGCATCCTTGCGGCGGTTCTTTTTAGCCTTCTTGGTGCCCATGCCACCGAAGCGCTTCATCATCTTGCGCATTTCGCTGAACTGGGTGATCAGACCGGCTACCTGGGTGGGGTTGGTGCCGGAACCTGCGGCGATTCTGGCCCGTCTGGAGGTATCGATGATCTCCGGATCGGTTCGCTCGGCGATGGTCATCGATTTGATGATGGCTTCGATGCGGCCGACCTCGCGGTCGTCGATGTCGACATCGCGAATCTCTTTTGGCAGACCGGGAAGCATGCCGACCAGGTTGGTCAGCGGGCCCATCTTCTTGAGNNTGAGCTGCTGCATCTGGTCGAGAAAGTCGTCGAGGGTGAACTGTCCGTCGAGCAGCCGGGCAGCCGCTTCTTCGGCCTCCTCGGCTTCGAAGGTCTCTTCGGCCTTCTCGATGAGGGTGAGCATGTCGCCCATGCCCAGGATTCGACTGGCCATCCTGTCTGGATGGAAGAGGTCGAAGTCTTCAAGCTTTTCGCCGGTGGCGGCGAAGGCGA
>JBOEHD010000114.1:0-20163 GCA_050633745.1 Acidimicrobiales bacterium | reverse complement strand
TCGACGACGAGGAAGGTGTAGTCGGGCGAGGTGACTTCGGAGATCTGCCTGACCTCCTCCATCAATGCTTCATCGATGGCCAGACGACCGGCGGTATCGACGATGACAACGTCGCGGCCGGTGTTGCGAGCCTCTTCGATGGCATTGGCTGCCACCTTCACCGGATCGGACGGGTCGCTATAAACCGGTACCGAGATCTGGTCGCCGAGGGTGCGAAGCTGCTCCACCGCCGCTGGCCGCTGCAGGTCAGCACCGACGAGCAGAGGATTACGACCCTGGCTCTTAAACCAGCGGGCCAACTTGGCCGAGCTGGTGGTTTTACCCGAACCTTGAAGGCCGGCCATCATCACCACGGTTGGCGGCTTTGATGCGTAGGTGATCTTGATCGTCTCGCCACCAAGGCTGGCGGTGAGTTCCTCGTTGACGATCTTGACGACCTGCTGGGCCGGGTTCAGCGCCTTGTGGACCTCTTCGCCAACCGCTCGTTCCCGAATGCGGTTGCGGAGGTTCTTGACCACCGAAAGGTTGACGTCGGCCTCAAGTAGGGCGACACGAATTTCGCGAAGGACCTCTTCGACATCGGCCTCGGAAAGAACGCCTTTCTTTCCCAGGCGACTGAATATGCCCTCGAATTTGTCTGTCAGCGATTCAAACATGCGACTTATAACTCTATCGCACAGCTTCGGCTGCTATCGCACAGTTTTTCGCTGCATCGCAGTCTTTGAGCTGCTATTCGAACAGCGCCGGCTATTCGAACCGCATCGGTTATTCGAACCGCGTCGGTTATTCGAACCGCGTCGGTTATTCGAACCGCGTCGGTTATTCGAACCGCGTCGGTTATTCGAACAGAGCGTCGACAAACTCAACCGGTTCGAAGTCGACGAGATCGTCGACGCCCTCGCCAAGGCCGACCAGCTTGACCGGCAGGCCCAGTTCCGACTCGATGGCGAACACGATGCCGCCCTTGGCTGAGCCGTCGAGCTTTGTCAGCACCACGCCGGTCACATCGACCGCTTCGGTGAACACCTTGGCCTGGGCCATGCCGTTCTGTCCGGTGGTGGCGTCGAGCACAAGCAGCACCTCGCTCACGTGACCGGGTTCCTTGGATGCCACCCGCCGCACCTTTGACAGTTCGTCCATCAGGTTGGCCTTGTTATGCAGCCGTCCGGCGGTATCGGCCAGCACGATATTGCAGTCGCGAGCGGCAGCGGCGGCGACACCGTCAAAGATCACCGATGAAGGGTCACCGCCCTCATTCCCACGTACGTACTCCGAGCCAGAACGTTCAGCCCAGGTGTTCAGCTGCTCAGCTGCGGCGGCCCGGAACGTGTCGCCTGCGGCCATGAGTGGGCGGTGGCCTTCGGCGACCAAGCGCTTGCCCAGCTTGCCGATCGTTGTGGTCTTGCCGACGCCATTTACACCGACGACCAGCCAAACATTGGTCTTGCCATCATCGATGCGAAGCGAACGGTCCTTGCCTTCCAGCTCGGCGTGCATGCGCTCCTTCAGCAGCGCCAGCACCTGCTTGCCGTCCTCGGCCTTGGTTTCCTTGGCCCGCTCTTTAACATCGGAGATCAAAGACATCGACGTGTTGACCCCGATGTCGGCCCTGATCAGCGCCTCTTCCAGATCTTCCCACGCCTCATCGTCGACCCGGCTAAGGCCGACCAGCTCTCCCAGGTAGCCGGTAAACGCGCTGCGGGCTTTGCCGAGTCGCTCGAAGAACGATGGCTTGACCGCAGGCTCTACGACCGGCGGCTCCTCGACCACGACTTCTTCGACAACCTCGGGTTCGGCAAGATCGACCGGGTCGCGGTCGATAGTGTCGACGGTGTCGACCGGCTGCTCGGGAATCTGCAGGCGAGGCTCGCCCCGCTCCAGTACAGACGAACCTGCGGCGTCGAGCTCGGCGTCCCCACCTCGGCGGCGAACCGCCACAAATGAAAGTCCGAGGGTTACGAACACCACGGCGGCAAGAACGATTATCAGCGTGAGTTGAGACATCGTTGGCGATTCTACTGTCTCGGTTCGCCCGGCCCGCTGCCTGGCCTGGCTGGGCTTAGTTCTCCGGTCCCCGCTCGCCGAGCGTGACTTCTAGTTCGACGAGCTCACCATCACGGATGATCTCAAGCGAAACGGTATCGCCAGCCTGATTGGCCACGACCATGCCCGCCAGCTCAAAAAAGCCGATTACCGGCGCCCCGTCGAGGCTGAGAACCCGGTCGCCAACCCGCAGTCCGGAAAGATCGGCTGCAGACCCGGCGGTGATCTCGGAAAGTTCAACGCCCGCTTCGCCACCCACCGGGTCGATGCCCGAAACCCCAAGGAAACCGGGGAGGATCGGTTCTCCGGCGACCAGAAGATCAGCGACTCGAATGGCCGTATCGATCGGCACAGCAAACCCGACGCCGACATTGGCGGCGGTGAGACCATCGGTCTGGATCGAGGTGTTGATACCGATTACCCGTCCGTAACGGTCGGCGAGAGCACCACCGGAGTTACCAGGATTGATCGGGGCATCGGTCTGGATCATTGCCACGACGCTGCGTTCGGTGTTCTGAATCGGACGATCGACAGCCGAAACAATCCCTGCGGTCACCGACTGCTGCAGGTCGAACGGCGACCCGATGGCGATGGCCACCTGACCAACTCGGGCCTTCTCACCCGTGGCCAGCTGAGCGACCGGCAAGCCAAGACCAGCGCCAACCGACACGACCGCCACATCGGTGTTGACATCGGTGCCGAGCACCGTTGCGGGCAACACGCTGCCGTCGGCCAGCTTCACCGTCAGGCGAAGCGCCCCTTCGACCACGTGGTTGTTGGTCAAGACCAGGCCGTCGCCGAAAATAACGCCGGAGCCGACGCCGAGCCCGGTCTCGATTTGCACCACGGACGGGCCGAGGGCCTCGGCCACAAAGGCCGCTGGCTCAGCAACGCCTTCCTGCTGCGGAACCGGCACGGTCCCCGAGTCTCGGGTCGCTGCGGTGGTGACGGTCGTGGGCGCCGATTCGGCAGCCACCGTCTCTTCTCTTGGCGTCAGCTGCGCTGCTCCGAAGCCACCGGCGGCGATTAGACCGCCTGCAAGGAAGGAGAGCAGCGCCCGCCATCCCCAGCGGGAATGGTTCTTGGCCGCCGACTGTGCCACGCCCTGGCCTAAGTTCTGATCGAGCGCCGGCGGACCCGCAGGATTCAGCGCGGTTCTACTTGTCGTATTCGGCGGTTCTACCGGCGGGAGATACTGGGTGGCGCCCGGCGCCGGCGCTGGCCTCACCGGCGGTGTTGACGGTGTGGCTCCAAGGGCCGACCAACCGGCGCTTCGCATCGACTGGGGCGGCGTCTGGGGCTGGGTCGGCGAGCTGAGTGGCATTTCGACCGTGGGACTCGGCGCTGCCGGAGGGGCTGGCGAACCGAGCGGTGCAGGGAACACCGAGGGGCTCGGGTTCGCGGCAGCTGCGGGGGCAGGCGTTGGGGACGGGCTCCCCGGGGTATTCACGGGAGGCCGAAACGATGACATGAGCGTCGAGGACTCAGGCGGCAACGGCGGCACAGAGGACCAATCTTGCGGAGGTTCGCCCGCAGGGTCCTGATCCGCCGAATGGTCCGTCATCGTGAAAATCCTCCAGTTCTACAACAAACACTATCGAACACCCGGGTACCAACACCCAACCGAAAGCCAAGATGGCCCGCCAGATGCAATCCCACCGATCTCTACTACGAGAACCGGCAGGCTATCGCTCGACCATCGGCGAGCGGGCAGCCATCGGCTGCTGGCTATCAGCCATCGGCAGCTTAATAGTGAAGGTTGAGCCGTGGCCGACCGCAGATTGCACCGATGTCGTGCCGCCATGACGTTCAACGATCTGCTGCACGATGCTGAGGCCCAAACCGGTCCCGCCAACGGAGTTTTCCCCCCGCCAGAACCGTTTGAACACGTTCTGTTGATCGCCGGGGCTGATCCCGGGACCCTCATCGACCACCGAGACCAGCGCGCAATGATCGCCGTGGGCGACCGAAACCTTCACCGAGGTGTCCGGTGGGGCCACCTTCACCGCGTTGGCAACAAGGTTGCTGATAGCCCGGCGGATTGCGGGACCATCGCCGGTGATTGTTAGCGGGGCCATTGGGGCCATCAAGACCACCGGCACGCTGCGACGGGAGGCGCCACTGGAGAACTCCTCCACAACGTCGGTTGCGGTGGCGATCAGGTCGACTTCGCTTCGGGTGATCTCCGGCACCCCGCTCCGGGCCTGGACCAGCAGATCGTCGACCAAACTGCTCATTCGTTCGGTGGAACGCATCGCCACTTCGGCAGACGAACGCATCTCGGCCGCCGATGCATCGGGGTCGGAAAGGGCCAGGTCGAGGTTGGCTCTGGTAACAGCTAGCGGATTGCGCAGCTCGTGCGAGGCGTCCTGCACAAACCGGCGCTGATCCTCAAATGCGATTTGCAAACGGTCGAGCATGGCATCGAACGTGTCGGCCAGCCCCTTCATCTCGTCATCGGGGCCCGGTAGGCCGATCCGGCGCGATAGGTCGGTGGCGGTGATGTCACGGGCGACCATGGTCATGCGATGCACCGGCCGAAGGGCCCAGCCCGCCAGCAACCAACCGGTGCCAAAGGCCGCAAAGAACAAGATGCCGAGACCGGCCAACGATGCCTGCTTCAAGTTAGACAGCGCCAGCAGGTAGGCGTTGTACTCGAAGATCTGCAGGGCCTCCTGTCGAGGGTCTCCATCGGCCAGCAGAATCTCGACCGGACGCCCGGTCGTTGGGTGCAGCAGCTCGACCCGGCGAAGCATCAACACCGGCTCACCGAGTTGGCGCACCTGCCACATGTACAACCCACCGATCAGGATCGTGCCGCAGACAAAGACCGCCAGCGCGTACGCCAAAGACAATCGGAATCGAATTGAGTTGAAGAACCGATGGGCGCCGATCATCGGTCCGCTACACCGTCGGAGGATCGGTCGCTGACGAATCGGCCCCTGAACCGTCGGCTTCGCCGGCGCCAGAGTCGGATGCCGATTGGGAGCCAGACTGCTCGCTAACCGTCGCCTGGCTCGGAGGCACAAACTTGTAGCCCGCGCCGATCACGGTTTCGATCAGGGTGTGCCCGGTGGCGGCCGACAGTTTGCGGCGCAGTGTGCCAACGGTGACCCGGGCGGTGTTGGTGAACGGGTCGAGCATCTCATCCCAGACGTGCTCCAAGAGCCGTTCCTGGCTGAGCACTTCGCCCTCGTGAGTCATGAAGTAGCGCAAGAGCGAGAGTTCCTTAGTGGTCAGCTCGATCGGATTGTCTTGCCAGGAAACGAGCTGGCGGGCCGTGTCTAGGGCGAGCTCTCCAGCGAGCAACACAGCATCACCGCCAGTCGTTTCCCTTCTAAGAAGAGTACGTACCCGAGCCGAAAGCTCCCGTAAAGCGAACGGCTTGATGAGATAATCGTCGGCGCCGTCATCGAGACCTTGCACCCGTTCCTCGATCGAATCGCGGGCGGTGACCATAAGGATCCGGGTTGTCGGGTCGAACCGGGGGTCGGTGCGGATCGTTCGGCAGATCTCAAGCCCGTCCAGGTCGGGCAGGGTCAGATCGAGCAGCACCAAATCGTATGGATTGATGCTCAGCCGTTCCAGAGCATCCTGCCCGTTGTAGGAAACATCGACCGCGTAACCCTCTCGCCGTAGGGAACTAGCGACCGCGTCTGCGAGATCCGGCTCGTCGTCTACAACCAAAATGCGCACTATTAGAGGGTAGTTGCTCAATCGGGTGAGCAACGCCTGCCTTGCTTCCAAAGGCGATATCAAAGTTTTGCATCTGTTTTCGCTTCAGCTGGCCACAATGGGGGGCCATGACCATCGAAACCGGGGCCGATAACACTGGGGCCGCAATCGAACTCGAACGGGTGCTGTTCGAGATAAAGAAGGTGATCGTCGGCCAGGACCATATGGTCGAGCGGCTGCTGGTAGCCCTGCTGGCTCGAGGCCACATCCTGCTTGAGGGTTTGCCGGGCCTGGCAAAGACCTTGGCCGTGTCCACCATGGCCAGAGCGATCGGCGGAAGTTTTGTCCGGCTGCAGTTCACCCCCGATCTCCTGCCCTCGGATCTTGTCGGTACCAGAATCTGGCGAGCCAGCACCGAACAGTTCGACATCGAGTGGGGTCCGGTATTCGCCAACCTGCTGTTGACAGATGAGATCAACCGGGCTCCGGCCAAGGTGCAATCGGCGCTGCTGGAAGTTATGGCCGAACGCCAGGTCTCCATTGGCGGCCAAACCCGCCCGCTTCCCAAGCCGTTCCTAGTTCTGGCCACCCAAAACCCGATCGAGTCGGAGGGTGTCTACACCCTTCCTGAGGCTCAGCGAGACCGGTTCCTGATGAAGGTCACGGTCGACTACCCGTCGCCGACCGAAGAGCTGGAGATCGTGCGCCGGGTTGGCGTTTCGATGCCAGAAGCGTCTGAGGTTATGGATCTTCAGCAGCTCGAGTCGTTGCAGCGAGTTGCAGACCAGGTTTATGTCGACAATTCGGTGGCCCAGTATGCGGTCGATCTGGTGATGGCCACCCGAGAGCCCGGCCTACGGGGTATGCCGGAACTGGAACCGTTGATCGATTTTGGTGTCAGCCCTCGAGCCACGCTCGGCCTCGTCGCCGCTTCTCGGGCGCTGGCCGTGCTGCGGGGCCGATCCTATGTGGTCCCCCAGGACACCTTCGATGTTGCTCGCGATGTGCTGCGGCACCGAATCATGCTGAGCTACGAGGCCCTAGCCAAGGGTCTCGGTGCCGACGACATCTTGAACCGGCTACTCACCGTGGTTCCCGCCGCCAGCGTCAGCCCGGTGGAGATGGCTCGCGTCGCCAGTCGGGCCGCCGACTATGCCACCGTCGCTACTCCAGCCATTCCGGCCCCGACCCCTGCCCCCTCCCCCATTCCGGCTCCCGGCCCTGGGCCGAGTAACGCTCAGCCACCGATGCCCCCTGCCCCGACTGGGTCAGGCGCAGACTCAGAGAACGGCAGCCTGCTCGACCGGGTATCGACAGACGGTTCGGCAACCTCGGAGCCTCCGACCTCGTGAGCGACAAGCCTCTGGAGCTGGTCGACGGATCGACCCGGGAAGTGCTGCGACGCCTCGAACTCGATGTGACCCGGCGACTCGATGGTCTACTTCACGGCGATCACCGCGGTCTGGTCCCCGGCCACGGCACCGAACTCGGCGAAACCCGGCGCTACGCCCCCGGCGACGACGTCCGGCGCATCGACTGGAACGTGACCGCACGGCTATCCGAAGCCCACATCCGCCAGACCATCGCCGAACGAGAGCTGCAAACCTGGCTGCTGGTCGATCGTTCGTCGCGGCTCGACTTTGGAACAGCGCGCTGCGAGAAACGAGATCTGGTTCTCGCCGCCGCGGCGGCGGTTGGGTTTCTGACCAGCCGTGACGGCAATCAGATCGGCGCTGTGTTAGCCGGTCGAGGCGAACCGGAGGTCGTTCCGGCCAGAGGTTCACGCAAACACCTACTGCGGCTTCTCCATCAGATCGCCGAGACTCCAAGAGGCGACAACAGCGGCGTCACCGATCTCAGCAACGGTCTGGCTCGGGTTTCGACCTTGGCTCGAAGGCGGGGTCTGGTGGCTGTCATCTCCGACTTTATGGTCGAACCCGGATGGCAAAACGCCATCGCTATAGCGGGCCGCCAACACGATGTGCTGGCCATCCAGGTCACCGACCCCCGAGAGTTCGAACTGCCCAATGTCGGCGTTGTCCTGGTCCGCGACCCGGCCACCGGCCAGGAGCGAGAGCTACAGACCAACAAGGCTTCGGTCCGAGAGGCATTCGCCGCCGCCGCTGCCGCCCGTCAGGAGCGGATGGCAAGCGAACTGCGAACCGCCAGGGTCGACCATCTGGTTCTTTCTACCGAACGGGAATGGCTAGACGATCTCGTGAGCTTCATCACCGCCCGCCGTCACCGCGTGAACGCCGGCGCAGGCCGGGGCGCCGGAGCAGCTAAAGGGGCGATCGGCTGATGACGCTGCTTTCCCCAAACCGGCTTTGGTTACTGCTGATCGTGGCGGCCATCGCCATCATCTACATCTTGCTGCAGCGTCGCCGTACGACATACGCGCTGCGCTTCAGCTCCTCGGAACTGTTCGATTCGGTGGCGCCGAGCAGGCCCGGCATCAGGCGCCATGTTCCGACCGCGTTCTTCCTCTTGGCGTTGGCCGGACTGGTCGTGGCGGTTGCCCAGCCAGCGAGACAGGTCCGTGTGCCACGAGAACGGGCAACGGTCATCGTGGCCATCGACGTCTCACTCTCGATGCAAGCCGAAGACGTCGACCCCGACCGCCTAAGCGCGGCCCAGGCCGCGGCGAATCGCTTCATCGACGAACTCCCTCCGACCCTAAACGTCGGCATCGTGTCGTTCGCCGGCACCGCCACCGTGTTGGTTACCCCAACCAGAGATCGCCTTCCGGCCCACAACGCCATCAACAACCTTCGCTTGGCCGAGTCAACGGCCATCGGCGAAGCGATCTTCACGTCGCTAGACGCGCTGCTGAACGCTCCCACCGACGGCACCGGTGATCTGCCACCGGCCAGAATCGTGCTGCTGTCCGACGGCGAAACCACGGTTGGGCGTAGCGATATCGATGCCATCGCCGCCGCGGTAGAAGCCGACATTCCGGTCTCCACCATCGCCTTCGGAACCACAAGCGGCACCATCATCTACGACGACCCCAGAACCGAGTTCGTGGAATCCGAGCCGATCCGAGTGCCGGTCCGCGAAGACAATCTGCGGGATATCGCCACCGCCACAGACGGAGCGTTCTTCGCCGCATCCTCGCTCGAAGAGCTCGAGTCGGTCTATCAGGACATTGGCTCAGCGATCGGTTACGAAGACGTCAACCTGGAGATCACCGACTGGTTCGTAGCCGGTGGCCTTGCGCTACTAGCGATCTCCTCAGGCCTCAGCCTGCTCTGGTTCCAGCGTCTCCCCTGAGTCGCCAGTTTCATCGAGCCCGGCGTCTTCAGCAGCTTCGACCGCTGAGTCTCGCAGGTCGATGATGGTGTCGGCGCCAGGCTTGCGCTTGACGACCTTCTCGGTGACCACCTTGGATGAGCCGCCGGGCTTCATGGTCACGCCGTAGAGCACGTCGGCTGCTTCCATGGTGCGCTTCTGGTGGCTGACGATGATCAGCTGAGCCTCCTTGCGGAACTCCTCGACCAGGGCCAAGAAGCGCGACAGGTTCATGTCGTCGAGCGCAGCTTCGACCTCATCCATCACGTAGAACGGCGACGGGCGGCTGCGGAACACGGCGAACAGGAAGGCAAGAGCCACCAGTGAGCGCTCGCCACCGGAAAGCAGCGACAGCTTCTTTACGTTCTTGCCAGACGGCTTAGCTTCGATCTCGATGCCACAGTTCAAGATGTCCTCGGCGTTGGTCATCTTGACCTCGCCCTTGCCGCCGGGGAACAGCGTCTGGAACAGCAGCACAAAGTTGGAGGACACGTCGGCGTAGGCCGAGGCGAACACGCCAACGATCTCTTCGTCGATCGAGCGGATCAACTTGTGGAGGTCACGGCGGGCCGACTTGATGTCGTTCAGCTGACCTTCCAGGAATTCGTGGCGGGTCTTCAGCTCTTCGAATTCTTCGAGAGCCAACGGGTTGATGGCTCCCATGATCTTCAGTTCCCGCTCAAGGTCGCGGACCCGGGCCTCGGGGGCGATGCCGGGTGGCAGCTCCGGGCACTCGGTGGTCATGGCGATTTCTGGATCGGTGTTCAGCTCACGACGAACCGCCTCGGTGAGCGCTTCGAGCTTTACCCGGTACTCGGTTTCAGAGAGCTCAAGCCTGTTGCGTCGCTCTCGAAGCTCGCCCAGTTCCTTCTCCGCCGACAGTCGCTCGCTGCGGTGCTGTGACAGCAGCGCCGAGACTCGCTGCGCCGATTCGGACTGGGCTAGCTGCTCAGCTTCGAGCAGTTCGGTCCAACCATCGAGTGTCGTCCGGTTGTCGGTGAGGCGCGAATCGAGCTCTTTGACGACCGCGATTGCCTTTTCGATGCGAACCCGACGGGCTCGGGCTTGCTCTCGTTCGGCAACGAGGCGAACCAAACGGTTTTCAGTTTCGGTCTGCCGGGTGGCCAGTAGCTCACGACGTTCCTCGATGGCGGCGATCCGCACTTCGAGTTCGGTGCGCTTGCCGGTTACCTCACGGGTGCGCTCCTCAAGTGTGGTGCGGGACTTGGTGAGGGCTTCGGCTCGGTTGCGATGCTCGACCTCTTCGTTCTCCACTGCGGGCAGCTCGCCCATGAGCGAACGCAGTTCGTTTGCGTCGGCCTGTTTGCGGGTGAAGATGGCGCCGCGCTGTTCGATCAGCTGGGCCCGGTCGCCCTCGAGAGATGCAAGCTCGGTGATCGCTCGGTCTCGGGACTGCGATGCCCGTTCAAAGTCGTTGCGGCAGCGCTGCAGCTCCGACTCGGTTTCCCGCCTGGCCTTTGTCGACTCGGAGCTGCGATTGCGAGCGGTGCGAACCTGTTCGGCAATGGCCGCCATCGCTTCGGCCGACTCCAACTCGCGAGTCTTGGCCTCTTCCAGCGCCGCGCCGGTAGCACCGGCTGAGCCCTGGCGTAGCCGCCAGCCTCGCTCGCTGAAACGGTCGCCGTCTGTGGTGACGAACACCCGGCCCGGATTGTCGACGATGGTGCCGAGCGAATCGCGCCAGCCACCCTGCAACACAACCGCGTTGCCGATCAGCACATCGAGCAGCGGACCAACGTCAGGTCGCAGCGGACGAACGTGCTGGCGAACCAGCGAACCGGAGCTGACGAAACCGTCGAACCCGGAGTCCGCGGCTGCGCCGCCGCCCGCGCCGGCAGTCGGGAGCCCGAGGGCTAAGACCGCGCCGGTCAACTCCTGGTCTTCGAGAGCCACCAGGGCATCTCGGGCGTTGCTGTCGTCATCGACAACAACCGCCAGCAGCGCGTCGCCGACCGCGGCCTCGACGGCCAGCTCCCAGCCTTCGTCGATATCGATGAGGTCGAGCAGCGTGCCGAGCACACCGTCGCTGGCTTGCAGCGCCTCAGCGCCCGCTTTGGTTCTGGCTTCATCTAGGGCCTGAGTGAGTGCTTCAGCTCGGGCCTGCCACTTACTGGCCTCGGAATCGACCCGACGCTGTTCCTCAATCAGTGAACTCAGCGCCGCCTCGGCCTGAGCTGATTCGGTTCCGGACCGCTCAAGGGCCTGTTCCAGGTTGGGCTGCAGCGTCTCGCTGCGTTCGGCCTGTTCCGCTGCTCGGTCGCGAGCCTCGGTAGCCCGCTGCATACGTTCGTCCAGCTCGGTTACGCGCTGGCTGAGCCGATTCAGTTCCTGCTCGTTGCGCTCCGAGGTGAGGTTGAGGGCCTCGATGTTGGCTCGGATCTCGGCCGCCCTGGATGGCGAAGGAGCAATCGAATCGCCCCATTCGGTATCGAACGACAGCTGTTCGTTTACCAGCTGGGCTTCTGAGTCTTCGAGTTCGGCGAACTCGGGGCGCAGGGCGTCGAGTTCAGCCGAAGCCACGTTCAATTCGCCGCTGATCCTGGCCGACTCCGCTTCGAGATTGGCCACAAGGCCGTTGTCGACCGCCGACTGCAACTCGCCTTCGAGTCGGGTCCGGCGCTCGCCGACCACGTTGAGCTGACCACGGATGCGCTCGCCCATACTCTTGGCTCGGCTAAGGGTTTCAGCAACATCGGAGGCACCGAGAGCCGAGAGTTCAGCCTCGCCCTGCAAGACCACAGCATCAAGGCTGGAAAGCTGCGTCGACAACTGAGACTCGCGGTCGTTGTACTCGGTCTGCAGCCGGTGGCCGGTTTCCAACTGGCCCCGGAGTGCGCTCAGCTCACGACCAGCAAGGTGGGTTTTGAGACCGGAAAGCTCCTCGACCACTGCGCCATGACGGCGGGCGGCATCGGCCTGCTTCTCTAGAGGCCTGATCTGTCGCTTGACCTCGCGGACGAGGTCTTGCAGGCGGTTCAGATTCTCGCCGGTCGAGGCCAACCGTCGTTCGGCCCGCTCCCGACGCTTGCGGTACTTCAGGACACCAGCGGCCTCTTCGATAATCCCCCGGCGCTCTTCTGGCCTGGCGTTAAGCACATTGTCGATCCGACCCTGCGAAACGATGATGTGCTGCTGCTTGCCGACACCAGAATCGGAGAGCAGTTCCTGGATGTCCAGCAGTCGGCATGAAACGCCATTGATGGCGTACTCCGATTCGCCTGTCCGAAACAGGGTGCGAGTCATGGTGACTTCGCTGAATTCGATGGGCAGGTCGCCGTCGCTGTTGTCGATGGTCAGCGAAACCTCGGCTCGACCGAGGGCCTTTTTGGACGCTGTGCCAGCGAAGATGACGTCTTCCATCTTCTGGGACCGCACCGCGGTGGGCGCCTGGGCGCCGAGAACCCAGGCCATAGCGTCCACAACGTTCGATTTGCCCGAGCCGTTAGGCCCGACAACCACGGTGATCCCGGGTTCCAGAGCCAGTTCCGCCGGGTCGGCGAACGACTTGAAACCCTTGATGTTCAGCGCTTTTAGAAACACCCGGCCACTCTCGATCCCACTTCCGGGCCCAACATACAGGCGGCCGGATACGACGGGCATCAGCCTAGTGTCTCACCGACCCTCTTGGAGGGAGCCAGACCTGGGTATTGCGGTAAACCGGAGCTACACCTGGGTGTTGCAGTAAACCGGAGCTACACCTGGGTGTTGCAGTAAACCGGAGCTACACCTGGGTGTTGCAGTAAACCGGAGCTACACCTGGGTGTTGCAGTAAAAGACGACCTGGTGCTTGAAGCTGGTCTTCTGGATCGGCTCCCGAGATCGGGGGCTGAGCTGCCCAGCTTTGCCGTAAACCGCAAGATGATCGGCGAACTCGCCCGGCGTGCCGGTGAGATCGACGAACGGACGGTCTTCGAGCGACGTACCCCGGTACTTGATGGCGTCGTGCATGATGCCGACGACCGACCGGTACAGCCGGCGAATTTCCTGGGTTGAGAGCTCAGCGCTCGCCCGGTCGTGACGCAGGCCAGCGTCGAACAGAATCTCGTTGCTGTAAATGTCGCCGATGCCAACAAAGACGCCAGGATCGGTGAGCAGCAGCTTGAGGGCCGACTTCTTGGCCTTCATCATGCGCCCAAATTCGATCCACGAAAGCGGATGCTCAAGCAGATCGAGGCCAACATCTTCGGGATTGGGCAGAGCCTCGGCCAGGTCATCGTTGTGCACGACCTGCACGGTGCTTGAACCCTCTTTGTCGCCGATCCTTAGATCGCCGCCCTGAGTGAAGCTGATGATCGCGATGATGTCGGAAGCCTGCTTTTCTCGCCCAGCCACCCGCTCGAGTCGACCGTTCTCGCCAAGGGCGATCACGATGTTGTACTCGTTGTCGAGATGAATGAGCAGATGAAGACCATCACGGGTTGTGTTTACAACCTTGGCACCGACTAGGTGCTCGCCGAAGTCCTTCTTCTGCTTGATGCCGGGCAGCGACTTCAAGACAACAGCTTCAGCGCTCTTGATCTTCTTGGTCGCCGTTTCACGTTCGAGATCTCGCTTGAGTGTCTCGATCTCTGGAAGCTCAAGAATGCCCATCGCTAGATTCCCCCTTCCCTAGCAGGGTTTGAACCGCTGCGTAGGCTGAGCGAGCGGCCACTTGTTCCGCTCGCTTTTTGGATGTACCGGCTCCGTGGCCTCGAGCAACGCCATCGACAATGGTGATGGCGCTGAAGCGCTTGTCGTGATCGGGTCCTGAACCGCTTATCTCATAGACCGGAGTGCCGAGTGACATTCGAGCCGTGAGTTCTTGTAATTGTGTCTTGTAATCTTTTCGCCCTGGNNNNTAGACCGCACCGAACAGTGCCTCGAGAGCGTCGGCGAGAATCGATTCCTTCTCCCGGCCTCCGGACTGGTCTTCACCTTTGCCGAGCCGCAACAGCGGGCCGAGATCGAGCTGATGGCCCAATTCGGCCAACGTAACCGTGTTCACTACCGAGGCTCGCAACTTCGCCAGTTGCCCCTCAGGTAGGTCGGTGTATGAGGTGTAGATGTAGTCGGTGACTACAAGCCCCAACACCGAGTCGCCGAGAAACTCAAGCCGCTCGTTGGATGACGTAGCAGGGTTCTCGGCACAGAAGCTTCTATGAGTAAGGGCGAGCGTAAGCAGAGATTCGTCACCGAACTGGTGACCCAACCGCTTACAGAAATCCTCTAGCTCACCCTCGCTGTTCAGGATCCGGCCCCGACCTTTGCGTGCACATAGTCCACCGCATCGCGAACGCTCTTCAGATCCTGGAGATCTTCATCTTCGATCCGGAATCCGACGGTTCGCTCAGCGAGCTCTTCTTCAAGCGCCTCAACCAGCTCGATCAACGCCAGCGAATCAGCATCGAGATCATCGGCGAAAGAGTCGCCCTCGCGGATCTGATCGGGTTCGGTCTCCAAGATGTCGGAGAGGCGATCCCGAATCAGCTCGAAGATCTCAACGCGCGTCATCGGTGACTGTTCCATATGGGTTTCGGCCGGCATTCTTCCTTGGACTCCTTTTGTCGTGTCCGCCAGATACGAGACACGATCCAAAAACGCGGGAACCCTGTGTTGCGTAGTCTCCATTTTGCGACCGCGGGGTCACAAAGGAAAGCTACGAGTTGCCCAACGTGAGGTGGAGTCTACCAAATCGCTTCCCCGGTTCGGAGCGATGGGGACCCGGCGGGGCAAAACTCCCCACTTTTAGAGGGTTTCTAACGATTCCCGAAGACTTTTTACTATGTTGGCGGTGGATAACTCATCTGCCGTTCTAATCGCATTGGCGATAGTCATCGCAGAAGACGATCCGTGGGAGATCATTGTGACTCCCCTGGTTCCCAGCAACATCGCGGCCCCGGTGCCCCGGGCATCAAAGAATTTGAAGATCGGGTCCATGACCGGATCGACCACCGACTTGGTCGCCGCAACCTCAGGGTTGGAGACCAACGCCTCGCGCAGCGCCGCTCGGAACAGGGCGAACCCGCCCTCGAGCGACTTCAGTGCGATATTGCCGGTGAATCCATCGCAGACGATGACGTCGGCAACCCCGGCCATCAGGTCGCCGCCCTCGACGTTGCCGATATAGCGGGCGCCGCACTCCTCGGCCCACTCCGGCTGTTCAAGCAACGCGCAGGCTTCTTTGACCAAGGTGTTGCCCTTGCCCGCCTCTTCACCGATGGTCAGCGTTGCCACCCGCGGATGTTCCAGCTCAAACCGCTCCCTGGCGTATGCGGTTCCCAGCCGGGCGAACTGCACCAACCACTCGGGCTGGCAGTCGGCGTTGGCGCCACAATCGAGCAGGGTGCTTGGGGTTGATCCCACGACAGGGAAAGGTACGGCGATCGCCGGACGGGCTACGCCCTTGATCCTGCCCATGCGAAGCATCGAAGCAGCCATCGCTGCGCCGGTGTTACCTGCGCTAAGCAATGACGAGGCTCGCCCATCGCGAACCGCTTCGGCGGCGCGGACTATCGATGAGTCCTTGAGCCGACGAACCGACTTAGCCGGATCGGCGCCCATGTCGATCACTTCTGAGGCCGGAGCGATCTCGATGCCGCCTGCGTCACCGATGCGATCGGGGTCGCCGACGAGAAGCACCGGTACACCGAACTCGTTGGCGGCGATGAGCGCGCCTTCGACGATCGACTTCGGGGCATCGTCTCCACCCATGGCATCAACGGCCACGGGAAGGCGATCAGCTGCGCTGCTCACCGGTTTCGTCCCTCAATGGCAACGGTCGACGAGGACAACGAAGCTATCCGTCGAATCACTATTGGTCCCTCCGCCATGCTGCGATGCAGAGGTCGGTTAGCCGACCTCGATGGCTTGGCGACCTTTGTACCAGCCACACGATCCGCAGACCCGATGGGGCAGCTTGATCGCTCCACAGCGATCGCAGCTACTGCGAGACGGAGCCGACAGCTTCCAGGACGAGGCCCGGCGACTGCGGGTCTTCGACTTTGACTTCTTCTTCTTTGGGACAGCCATGGTGCAACCTGGAAAATTAGAGCGTCAGCAACTTTTGCCAACACAGAGAATACCTATTCTTTCACCGGTCTCCACCTCATATGAGCTGGCACCAGGTGTTCTCGACATGGTAATGCCAGCGGCGAGAGACTAATTCTCGCCGAGATCCAGCTGATCGAGCGCAGCCCACCGCGGATCGGGGACTGCCGCGGCCTCGGCGGCCTTCTGTTCCTCGATCTCATCGGCGGTTAGTGCCGGGTAACGATCCGGGTCTGGCCCGGCGCACTCCTGGCGGCAGAGCGGTGCCAGCGGTAGAGAAAGCAGCACTGCATCTCGAACCACGGGGACCAAATCGATCTGGTCGCCGTCGAAGGGGATCAGTTCGGAATCCTCCGGTGCGCCGACCTGGAACAGCTCCATGATGTCGACCTCAAGCTGGCCGACGATCACCTCAAGGCAGCGACGGCAATCGCCCTCCCAGTGGAAGACCACCGCTCCGTAGGTTGAGACTCCCCGCTCGATCGACTCGACGGTGAGCTCACCACGAACCGGCTCTGGCTTGGTCCGCGACCCGACAACCGAAAGCGTTTCGAGTTGTATCTCGATCGGTTCGATTAGCCGTTGACCGAGGCGGCGACGCAGGTCGGCCACATTGACGATCAGCTTTGGCGGTTTTGCCTGCTCTTCAACCTCGGACAACACCACTCCCTATATTCATGAACGTGAATCGCTGATCGATCCTGCTGGACTCGGATTCTACAGTTGCTCGTCGACCAGATCGTCTTCGTAGTCTGCCGACGCACTGTTGCCGCTGACCCGTTGGCTGCGGCGGCGATCACTGAGATCGATGTCGCCACCGTCAATGCCACCACGATGAGAACCCCCGGTACCGAGGATTTCTTCCGTGGTTGCCTTGGCCGAGCCAAGCAATCGTTCCCGGCCCTTCTGTACGGTGGCCGCGGTGCGGTTGAGAACCTGCTCGAAACTGGCCAGTCGCTGATCGCAATAGTCTTCGACCTGGCGCTTCAGGGTGTTGGCCTCTTCCTTTGCCTCCGACACGATCTGGCGCGCTCGATGCTCGGCGGCCTTGACGATTTGCTGACGCTCGACCATACGACCGACCTGAGCTCGTCCTTCGTCGATCAGATCTTGATGCTCCTGGCGGGCCTTGGCCACGAAGTCATCGCGCTCTTTCAATAGCCAACGGGCAGCTCGAAGTTCCTCGGGGAGCTTCTCTTGAGCCTGTTCGAGCAGATGGAGCAGCTCGTCTCGGTTGACTTTGACCGTGGTCGACATTGGAAGCGGCCTGGCCTCGGCCAGTATCTCGATCGCCTCTTCGAGCAGCTCCTCGACCTCGGGCACGGCGTAGGGGTTGGGCAATCGCTCACGACCAGCGCGGGGCTGCTCGGGTGCTTCGTAGCCGTCGTCCTCGTAGGCGTCGCTGTTTTGGTACTGCTCGTCTTCGTATTGATCGTCTTCGTAGCCTTCGTCACCCATGCGCAAACCTCCCAGCTCGATGTAATTGTCCCCCGACCGACGCCAACTGTGGCGTCGCCAAGCCCGCAATCCGCCAGAGAACGGCGCCGCAACCGTTAGTCACTATCAGCCGCCAACCGCGCCGCAACCGGAGCGGGAACAACCGAGGAAACATCGCCGCCCCGAGCGGAGATCTCCCGGATGTAACGAGACGAGACCAAAGCGTGGGGTCCGATGCCGGGAACAAAGATCGTCGGCAGACCACCGCTAGACACCGCATTCATGTTGGCCTGCAGCATCTCAACATCGAGATCGGTGGCGCTACGAATGCCCTTAACCAGGCAGTCGGCGCCGAGCTCGGCTGCGGCAACGGTCACAAGACCGGTAAACAGCTCGACCCGGACATTATCCAGTCCAGAAAGTGATGCGGTGACCATTTCCGCTCGCTCCGGGCCGCTCAGCATGCCCGATGGCTTGGCCGGGTTGTGCCCAACGGCAATGATCAGCTCATCGAACAGGCCAGCGGCGATCTCGATCACCGCTAGATGTCCCTTGTGAATGGGATCGAACGATCCCGGATACAGCGCCACGGCCATGTTGTCTTCGCTCACCTTTGCCTCTGAGACCTGCTATCGCAACCGCCGGACTGAGTACCTCAGGCCAGCGAGCGGACCTATCGCCAGACCGCCAAATCTCCCCAGCTAACAAAGTAGTCGCCGCAGCTCCCGAACAGGTGTTTCCTTATAAATCCGACTGCTCGGCGATCATAAATCCGACTGTTCGGCGGCCAAATCCGACCGCTCGGCGATCACGATCTGCGCTTTGCCATAGCTGCGGCGACGCAGTTCAACCCACCGGTCGGTCAAAGGAACCGGCCGCTCGGCATGCCCGATGAGCAGATCGCAGCGCAACGCCCCCAGCAACTCAAGCCACGGGTCATCGGCATAGGGAGGGTCACAAAACGCCACATCGGCCTCTGGCAGGCCACCGAGAGCGGCCTCGACCGAGCCTGCGATCACCTGAGCCCTGTCGGCGAAACCCAGCATGTCGACGTTCGATTGCAGGGTGTGCAGCGCGTTGCGGTCACGCTCGACGAACACCACCCGCTCAGCGCCGCGGCTCAGGCACTCGATGCCAAACGAACCGCTCCCAGCGAACAGGTCGACTACGACCGCGTCGGTCACCCCGCCAAGCGACTCCAACATGTTGAAGATGCCTTCCTTGGCTCTATCGGTGATCGGTCTGGTACCTCTACCCGGCGGGGCCTGGATCTTCCGACCTCTAGCGGTGCCGGAGACAATCCTCATACAGCGCCTTCCTAATACTTCACACTTCCTAATGCTCCTAATACGCTGCCTTCGATACTCAAGCTTGTGCAGCGGAACCCACGCTATCGTTACCGGCGTGCCGCTCCCCGATCTACAAATCGTCTGTGTCGACTGCGGCGGTGACTGCTTCCCGCTTGGATGGCACATCGAAGACGGCGAAGTCGAAGAGGGCACTGTCATCCCCTACCGGTGCCGCGATTGCCTCGACCGTTGGGACATCGTCGTCGGCACTCGAGACGACGACGCACCGTTCCACCAATAGGTTCTGCACTAAGTTCTGTCAGCATGGCTGACAGCAACGATCGCTCGGACCCAGGCAGTTCCAGGGATGCTGGCGCCACCGAACGGCTGCCGGTCCCCGAGTTCGTCAAGGCGGCAATTTTCCCGTTCGAGGGCGACCTCCAGGTCAAGCCGGTCAAACCTGCGTTCCCCAGCGACCGGCCGCGGGAAGGCGAACCGGGCGGCGCCCCGTGTCACGCTTGCACGAAGGGTGACACCGACTACATCTGGGCCGACGACAACTGGCGAGTGTTTGCTCCAGAACCGTCCGGCGTACCGATCCAGGTGTTTCTAGAAACCCGTGATCATCTGGACATGGACGATCTCGACGATGAGCGGAGTGCCGAGCTAGGCCAGTTGATAGTGCGGCTGGACCGGGCCATTCAGGCCATCGGCGGAGTAGGACGGGTACACGTCTCACGGTGGGGCGACGGCGCCTCCCACTTTCATATGTGGTTCTACGCTCGGCCGCTCGGGGCGTCGCAGCAGCTGGGCTTCAGTTTGCCAATGTGGGCCATGACGTTGCCGCCGACCGAGCAGTCGATCTGGGATGCCAACAAGGCGATCATTGCCGCCGAGCTGGCAGCAGGCGGCGGCCAGGCAATCTTCACCGGCTAGTGTCAGCCCTTGAGCAAAAACTCAGCGTCCTCGGTTTCGAGGAACAGCGCAAGCTCTTTTGCCAAAGCTGGATGGGCTTCAAGCCCAGGATCGGCGTCGACCACTTCCATGGCCGCTCGGCGAGCCGAAACGACTGCCTCTCGGTCACGTCGAAGCGACGCCAGCTTGAGATCGTTGCGGCCCTTCTGACGTTCGCCGAGGATCGTGCCCTCACCCCGAAGGTCGAGGTCGATCTCGGCCAGCTCGAACCCGTCGGTCGAGTTGACCAGCGCTTCCATGCGGGCCTCGCCGTCCTCGGTCGATGCCTCGCCGACAAGCCAACAGGTCGAGGCGTGCTCGCCTCGACCGACTCGGCCCCGCAGCTGATGAAGCTGGGCGATGCCGAACCTGCCAGCATCGAGAATGACCATCACCGTTGCGTTTGGCACATCGACGCCGACCTCGA
>JBOEHD010000113.1:0-30102 GCA_050633745.1 Acidimicrobiales bacterium | reverse complement strand
CAGATGTACGGTCGCTCCATGACCGTTCCAACTCTCGACGAGTTCCGCAGTGAGGTAAACGTCTTTTTTGACGATGTCCTGCCAGACGTCCTCGATGGTGTCACTGGCCAACTCAACCGAGCGAAGGCCTGGCGGGCCGCGCTGTTCGATCACCACCTGGCGGGCATCAACTATCCCACCGAGTTTGGCGGCCGAGATCTCGACCCCGAATACATCCAGGCATACCAGGAAATCAGCCGAGGTCGGGTTCCACGTGAGGATGCGATGTTCGGTATCGGTGTTGGCATGGCCATGCCGACCATCCGCGACTACGCCACCGAAGATCTCAAGGAACGCTTCCTTAAGCCCGGCCTGCGGGGCGATGAGGTCTGGTGCCAGATGTACTCCGAACCGGGCTCCGGTTCCGACCTCGCTTCGCTGTCGACCAGGGCGATCCTCGACGGCGACGAGTGGGTGGTCAGCGGGCAGAAGGTGTGGACCTCCGGCGCCCAGAACAGCCAGTTCGCGATCCTGCTGGCCCGCACCGATCTCGACGCTCCCAAACATCGGGGCATCACCATGCTGGTGCTGCCGGTTGAGCAGGAGGGCGTCACCGTCCGGCCCCTGGTCCAGATGACCGGCGAGGCCGAGTTCAACGAGGTGTTCATCGACGAGGCCCGCATTCCCCGCGATTGGGTGATCGGCGAACTCAACGGCGGTTGGGCCACCGCGGTTGCGCTGCTAGCTCACGAACGGGTGGCCACCGGTACCGCGTCGATGAGCGGATCGGCAACGCAGCGTTCGAAGGCCGGGCGGTCTCCCATTCCGGTTGCCCAGCTCACCGAGCTAGCCGAACGGGCTGGCCGAACCGACGATGCCTTGGTCCGTCAAGAACTGGCCCGGCTGTACGCGGGCGAAAAGGTTGTCAGCTGGCTCGGCAGCCGCAAGGGAATCCATCCCTCGATCGGCAAGCTATGGCGAACAAAACAGGGCAGGGCCGCGGCCGACCTGGCGGCCAGACTGGCCTTTCCAGCATCACCGGCCTGGCACCCCGACATGGCCGATGAGCGAAACGTCGAAGACGACTACTTCGCCTATCACTTTCTCAACGCTCGAGGTATGAGCCTGGGTGGCGGCACCGACGAGATCCAGCGAAACACGCTCGGCGAACGAGCGCTAGGGCTACCTCGGGAACCGGGGCCAGAACGCGACACGCCGTTCCGCGACCTGATGAAGAACTAGATCGATCATGGATTTTACAACCTCTGCTCGGTCGCTCGACTACTCCGAGAGACTGGCTGCGTTCATCGACGATCATGTGAAGCCAGCTAATGCGGAATACGCCGCAGCCCGCGAAGCCACCCCCGACACTCAGCCGGAGGTGATAGAGCGACTGAAGACAAAGGCCAAAGCAGAAGGCCTGTGGAATCTGTGCGTTCGCAATCCGGACTACGGACCCGGCCTAAGTTTCGTCGACTACGCCCCGCTGGCGGAGATGATGGGCCCCCATCCCCTGGCCCAGGAAGCTACGAACTGCGACCCGCCGTCGAACATCAACGGCGATGCGCTGATCATCTACGGCAGCTCGGCCCAGAAGGAGCAGTGGCTCGAGCCGCAACTCGATGGGCAGATCAAGTCGGCGTTCGCCATGACCGAACCGGCGGTGGCGTCGAGCGATGCGGGCAACATCGCCACCACCGCGGTGCTCGACGGCGATGAGGAGACCGGGCACTGGATACTGAACGGCCGCAAGTGGTACATCAGCGGCGTGCTGCACCCGCAGTGCGCCTACCTGATGACCGTGGCCAACACCGACCCCGGTGGCGCCGATTCCAATACCTCCAAACATGGCCGACATACTCAATTCATCGTGCCGATCGACGCCGAGGGTATGACCGTGATCCGCAACCTGCCGAAGTTCGGGTACCTCGACCCCGATGGGCACGTCGAGCTGGAACTAAACGATGTGCGAATTCCCGCTCAGGGGCTGCTTGGCCAGGTCGGCGGTGGCTTCGCTATCGGCCAAGCTCGACTGGGGCCAGCAAGGGTGCAGCACTGCATGCGCATGATCGGCATCGCCGAGGAAGCACTGCGGCTCATGTGCGAACGGGCCCCAACCCGCAACACGTTCGGCGCTCAGGTCTCAACTAGAGCCAACGTGATGGACTGGATCGCCGAGGCCAGGATCGACATCGAGTCGGCTCGTTTGGCAACGCTGCGGACCGCTTGGCTGATGGACACCGAGGGCGACAAAGCCTCGGCTCCGTACATGTCGCAGATCAAGGTTCAGGTCATGCGAACCGCGACCACGGTGATCGACAACGCCATTCAGATCTTCGGTGCAGCAGGCGTCTCTGACGACACGCCCCTGGCCCGCTGGTACGCGTCGCTGCGCTCGCTACGGATCGCCGATGGGCCGGATGAGGTCCACCTGATGGCGGTAGCCAGACGTGAGCTACGCCGACACGAAGCGGCCGCTGGGTCCTGATTAGCGAGGGTTCGCGGTCGAATAGGCAGTTTCGACTCAGGCAGGGTCAACATCACTGCGACGGGCCTATACGCTGTCAGGCGTGCTGTTCCTGTTGGTCGCTCATGGGCTAGGGGTCCTAGCCTCCAGCCTGGTCGGCGCCAAACGCGGCATGCGGGCTAGCCTTGCGGTAGCAGCGCTGGCACCTGCGGCTTCAACGGTGTGGGCGATCTCGTTGCTGGCAAGCGACGCAGCGCCGAGCGTGAGCCAAATCGAGTGGGTCGAGGGGCTCGACATCGCCATTCGGCTCCGGTCTGATTCGTTGGCATTGCTCATGACGTTGCTGGTTTCTGGCATCGGGGTGGCGATTTTCATCTACGCCATCGGTTACTTCTCCCCGGACGCTGCTGGAGCGGCCCGGTTCCCGGCGACATTACTGGCGTTCTCAGCTTCGATGCTCGGACTGGTTCTGGCCGACTCGGTGTGGACGCTCTTCATCTTCTGGGAGTTCACCTCGGTCACGTCGTTCCTGCTCGTCGGTCACGGCAACGTGAATGCTGCAGTCCGGACCGCGGCTAGGAGAGCCCTGTTCATCACCGGCACCGGTGGGTTGGCGCTGCTGGCCGGGTTGCTACTGCTGGAAGACGCGGCCGGTACAACAACGCTCACCGACTTGGCTGCGGTCAACGGTACCGGCGCGACGACCGCCGCGATTCTCATCATGGTTGGAGCGGCCACAAAGTCGGCCCAGGTCCCGTTCCACGTGTGGCTGCCGGGAGCCATGGCCGCCCCAACTCCGGTCAGCGCCTACTTGCACTCAGCGACAATGGTTAAGGCAGGTGTACTGCTCGTCGCCGTTACTGGCGGGGCGTTCGCCGACGTAACCGCATGGAAGGTTTTGGGGCTGTGCTTTGGCATCGCCTCGATGCTGTGGGGAGGCATCGGCGCACTTCGCCATCGCGACGCAAAGTTGATCTTGGCCTGGGGAACCGTCTCACAGCTTGGGCTACTCATTACCTTGCTGGCGGCGGGAACCGGCAAAGCGGTGTTCGCTGCGGTATCGATTCTGTTTGCCCATGCGCTGTTCAAGGCGGCGCTGTTCGTCGTTGTTGGCGAAGTCGATATTCGCACCGGCACCCGCGACATCACCGAACTCGGCGGGCTCTATCGCTCGATGCCGATCGCAACCGTGGTCGCGGTGCTCGCTGGCCTCTCTATGGCCGGCGTCCCGCCGCTGTTGGGGTTCGCGGCCAAGGAAGCAGCGGTTGAGGCGGTTCTCGGTCTGTCCGGCTTAGAAGCGCTGATCGTCGGCGGAGCGGTAATCGGCGGTTCAACGCTCACCGTGGCCTACACGGTGCGATTCCTGTACTGCGTGTTCGGGCCAGGCCCGGAAACAGCGGTGAGCCCTCGGCGACTCGCTATGACCGTTCCGGCGGTCATCCTCGGCGGTGCGGGGCTTGTCGGTTTTGTCGCTATGGGCGCGGTGAACTCGATCGTGATCCCTGCCGCGGTTGAACTCAACCCGAAGGCCGATGTCTATGAACTGCTGCGCTGGCCTGGTCTCACTACCGGCTTGATCGTTTCACTGGGCATCGTGGCCGCCGGAACCGCCACGGGATTGATCTTGGCCCGCGGCGCTACGCCTCGCCTACCCGAGCCGCTTGGCGCCGATGCAGCTGACGGTCTGATCGACGGTGTGCTCGACTTCGCACCACGGATCACCGGTCGAATTCAGCATGGTTCGCTGCCGGTCTACCTGGTGACGATGGCCGCGGCAGCAACGCTGGCCGCCGTCCCGCTCATCGCCGCGCTGACTACCGATCATCTCGTCGCCTGGGATCAGCCGCTACAGGGTGTACTGGCGGCGGGGATTGTTGCCTCGGCACTGGCCGGAGCGTTTGTCGGTTCTCGGCTCGGTGCGGCGCTAACCCTCGGAGCGGTTGGCATTGGGATCTCGGGAGTATTTGTGCTTCATGGAGCACCCGACCTCGCCCTGACCCAGCTCCTAGTTGAAACCGTCGTCGTCGTCGGCTTCGTCATCGGCTTGGGCCACCTGGCTCGACGGTTCCCATCGGCCGAGGGCGCGTGGGTGGCCACCCGCGTCATCATCTCCTGCGCCATCGGCGTAGCGGTCGCAGCGGGATTGGCGGCCAGCGCCGCAGCACCCGTAGGCACTGCCCCGGTCGAAGAGCTTGCCGATGCTGCGGTCAATGTCGGCGGCGGCAACAACGTCGTCAACGTGATCCTTACCGACCTGCGCGGCCTTGACACCCTTGGCGAAGTAGTTGTGTTGGCCGTCGTAGCGATCGGCATCTTGGCTTTGGCCAACGTTCGTAAGTCGGAGGCCGCAGCATGATCGCTGGCCGCTCCCCCGTAGTCCAACTAGCCGTTCGAGCCGCATCCCCGCTGGCGATTCTCGTCGGTGTCTATCTGCTGTTCGCGGGACACAACAATCCGGGGGGCGGATTCGCCGCAGGTCTCGTCTTCGGGGCCGTTGTCACGCTGCGGACCATCGCCGGACTGCAGCGGCCGACCCATGGCACCGGCCTTGTGGCCAGCGGGATGATGATCGTCATCTTGGTGGCGATCGCTCCGCTGCTCTGGGGCGGCATCTTCCTCGACCAGCAGGTCGGCTCCATCGAGTTGCCGCTGCTCGGCAAGATCAAGAGCGGCTCCGCGCTGCCATTCGATATCGGAGTCACCGCTATCGTCGTCGGCTTGATCGTTGCGCTACTCGACGGCCTCTCGGCGGTTTCGCTGGCCGAGGGCACCTCTTCGACGGCGGAGCCGGAAGAGTCTGGAGCCCAACCGACATGAGCGCCTCTCTCCTTTTTGCCATCGGCGGGCTGACCTCGGTCGGGGTCTATCTCATCACCGCTCGCTCGCTGAGCCGTATCATTTTGGGCTTTGCCCTTCTCGGTCATGCCGCAGTCCTCGCACTGTTGACCGCCGGTGGACCGCCCGCCGCATCACCGATCATTGGGCCGGAAACCACCGACATCTCCAATCCGGTTCCCCAGGCCTTGGCCCTCACAGCCATCGTGATCTCGTTTGGCCTGACCCTGTTCCTGCTGGCGTTGGCTGCCAGGCAGCAAACACTCACCGGCGACGACCTGGTCGAGGATGACATCGAGGATCAACGCATCGCCAGCGCCGCCGAGCAGCCAGACGGTGAACAGTTGAGCGATGAGCAAGCGAGCGATGGCGAAACAAACGATGGCCAGACGACACCGCCCAACTCGGTGGTGACGTGACGAACCTTATTGCTCTGACGATCATGGCTCCACTGCTGGCCGCAGCGGCCGGATTCACCCTTCGGTCCCACCCGGCGCTTCGCGACACGGTGACTATCGCCGGGCTGGCCACCGCGGCAGCCTCGGCTATCGCCCTGCTGGTCGGCGTGGCGAACGACGGCACCGTCGTGGTTCAAGTCGGCGGATGGAACCCCGAACTCGGGATCGTTCTGGTCGCCGACCTCTTTGCGGTGCTCACACTGCCAGTAGCTTTGACCATCGTTCTGGTTGTCGAGATCTTCGCCATCGGGCAGCGGCGAACGGCCTGGGGCGCCAACCCTGAACTGTCCGGGCCGCTCCTTGGCGTGTTGACCGCCGGTGTCTCGCTGGCGTTCTTAACCGGCGACCTCTTCACCCTGTTCGTGGCCTTCGAAATGATCTTGGTTTCGAGCTACGTGTTGTTGACCCACCAGGGTCGTCGAGGCCAGATCCGCTCGGGCATGACCTATGTGGCCATGAACCTCTTTGCCTCGACGCTGTTCCTGTTTGGACTGGCCTTTGTCTATGCCGCGACCGGCACGGTCAACATGGCGCTGTTGGCCGAACGTATGCCGGAGCTGTCTTCGGAAGTACGGATCGGAATCGGGGCCTGGTTCTTCATTGTCTTCGGCACCAAAGCAGCGGTCTTCCCGCTCTTTTCGTGGCTTCCCGATTCCTACCCAACCGCCCCAACCACCATCACCGCGGTGTTCGCCGGGCTGTTAACCAAAATCGGCATCTACGCCATGATCCGCTTCCACACCCTGACCAGCATGGACGAGCTCGGGCCGATCTTCTTGATCGTGGCCGGAGCGACGATGATCATTGGGGCGCTTGGCGCACTGGCCCAGAGCGACGTGAAACGAATCCTGTCGTTCCATATCATCAGCCAGATCGGCTACATGCTGATGGGCCTCGGTCTGTTCTCCGCTGCAGGCACCACCGGCGCCATCCTGTTTCTGATTCATCACATGCCGGTGAAGACCGTGCTGTTCCTGGTCGGTGGGCTGATCGAGAACGATCAGGGCACCAGCTCGCTTGAACGCTCAGGGGGGCTCGCCAGCCGCAGGCCACTCATCGCAGTGCTGTTCGCCATTCCCGCGCTGAGCCTGGCCGGCTTGCCACCGTTCTCTGGTTTTGTTGCCAAGCTGGCGGTGATCTCGGCTGGCATTGAAGCGTCGGCGACCCTGATCGTCATCGCGGCCTTGGTTGCCGGGGCGTTGACTCTGCTGTCGATGGCGAAAATCTGGCTCGGCGTATTCTGGGGACCGCCACCCGAGCAGATCGTTCCCGTGCCTACCGCGGTCGGCGACCGCCGGACCATGCAAGCTGCCACCGCGCTCGCAGTTGCCGGGTCGCTCACCATTTCGTTGTTCGCAGGCACGTTGTTTGACCTGAGTAAGCGGGCCGCAGACGACCTACGAACGCCAGCGACCTACATCACCGAAGTTCGACCATGACCAAAGCTACGCCATGACCGAGATGCTCAACATCAAACGGCTGATCACGCTGTTCGCTTTGACCGCCACATGGTGCGGTCTGTGGCGCGACATTTCAATAGCCAATATCGCAGCCGGAGCGGTGATATCGATCGGGATCCTCGCGCTGGGCGCCGGAACGGGCGACGAAGGCACGGTCCACCTGGTGCCACTGGCCAAGTTGGTATGGCTGGTCATGATCGATCTGGCCAAATCAACCGTGGCGGTGGCGAGCGAAGTTATCACTCCAACCGACTACACCAACGAGTCCGTGGTGGCGGTGACGTTGCCTCGGGAAAGCCGAGACCATCAGCTGCTGTTAGTGGTGGCCATCACGCTGACGCCCGGCACCGCGGTGGTTGACGCCGACCGGGACACCGGGACCCTCTACCTCCATCTGCTGCATCACGAGGGGCGGGCTGAAACTGTCAAACACGTTATGAAGCTGGCTCGCCTGGCAGGCGAAGCGTTGCCGAGCAAACCAGTCGAGGTCACGTCATGATCGCGCTAGCAATCTGCGGCTTTGTTGTCGCCGGACTTTGCGGAACCTTCCGACTTCTCAGAGGTCCTTCGCTCGCCGACCGGATAATCGCCCTCGACGTGACCCTCATCTCGCTGATGGGGGCGATCACCGTCGACGCCGCTCGCCGGGACGATCCAACCGACCTCATCCTGCTCGTCGTGTTGGCCATCATCGGCTTTACCGCCACGGTCACCGCTACCCAGTTCATCGAGACAGACCGGGAACCCGACCGGGAGCCAGATCGCCAGTCAGATCGAGAGAACCTGCGATGAGCATCGTCAGCGGAGCGTTCATGGTCGCAGGCAGCCTTGTGGCGGTGCTCGCCGGCATCGGCGTCTTGCGATTCTCCACCCCATACGCCCGGTTCCACGCTGCAGGCAAAGCCAGCCCGATCGCCTTCCTCGTGGCGGCGATCGGTGCAGGCATGGAACTCGGTTACCATGGCGCGGCCTACCTAATCATCGGCGGCATAGCCATGGTGCTGACCCTGCCGGTTGGCGTACATCTGCTGTTCCGGGCGGTCCACAGCACCACCGCAGGGGATCATCTTGTCGTCGATGAGCTAGCCCAGGCTGAGGCGGCAGAGCAGGGTTACACCGAGCAGGACTAGTTACTGCATCGCTACTGCGTAGTGGGGTCGCTACTGCGTAGTGGGGTCGCTACTGGGTAGTGCCGTCGCTACTGCGCTGCTGAATCGCTTGTTGCCTCGTACTCGTACGCCGAGGCTGGCTCGGTCGAGCGAGCTGCGTGCATGACCATTGGCACGCCAGCGGGCCCCAGAAGCTTGCCTGCGGTCATCACGCCGATCATGAGGGCAGAGTTGATGCCGGGGCAGACCAGGTCGGTGCCGGTGATGTACAGCTTGTCGACCGATGTGTCGATCGACCACTTCGATGCCACACGGCGAGGGGTGCACGCTCGACCGTAGATCTGACCGTTGGGGTGGTTGGTGAACGACTCGACGGTCAACGGAGTCGATAGCTCCTTGTACTCGACTATGTCGCGTAGGCCGGGCAGCCGTTCGTCGATGAAGTCGAGCAGCTGATCGGCGTAGTCGGCCTTCATTTGCTCGTACTCTTCGCCACGCTTCTTCCACGGCTTGGCTTCGTACTCGGCCCAAACCTCGTGGTTGCTAAACGTAACGATCTGAGCGGTGTGTTTGTCGAGGACCGGGTTGCGAAGCGACCCGAAGGAGAGGTATCCGCCGTCGATCCTCGGTGGGAACGACGTGGTGTCTGTTGGAACGTTGTGATCGAGCCCTCGGTACACCCAATAGTTGGTGTCCCGGAAACCGTGGTTGCGTGGATCGTCTTTGATACCGAGAAACAATACGGTCGCCGATGGACCGGGTTCGGATTCCATAAGCCGTGCCCGCTCGACCTGAGCATGGTCGGTGTCGACCAGCTTGCCGAATGTCGTGTCGACTCCTGCGGCCGAAACGACGATGGGAGCGAAGTACTGCTCGGTGCCCTGGCGGGTTTCGACGCTGACTCCGTATGCCTTGTTGTTCTCGATCAGGATTTCCGAAACGGGGTGGCGGGTCAGGCAGGTCCCGCCGTGCTCTTCGATCTTGGCCACCGCGGCGTCGATGATCTTCTGTGATCCGCCGATCGGATAGAAGCCGCCCTTTTCAAAGTCGGCGGCGACGATCCCATGCACACCCATGGCACTACTGCCGGGAGGTGTGCCGTAGTCGCCCCATTGAGCGGTAAGGATCGCTTTGAGTTGCGGGTCATTGAAGTTGGCGTCGAGGTATTCCTTGGTGTTGGTCTCGACCACCTTGCGGCCGACGCTAAGCAACGAACCGAGGACACCCGAATAGACCTTGGAGAAGAACCAGCGCTGCGACCAGAGGCGAATGCGACCCAGATCCTTGAAGTACTTGTCGAGGCCCTTGGCTTCGCCGGGGAAGTGCCCTTTCAGCACTGCCTTGTATTCCTTCGGGTCAGATGGGACCCGAAGCTTCATTTCCGGGAACACAAACTCTTCAAACTCGTGCTCAAGCTTGTGCCACTGGACCTTGCTACCGGTGACCAAATCCATGCAGTAGCGGGTCAGGGAACCCTCGCTTAACTCGCCGAGGTAGTGCACGCCAGGATCCCATTCATAACCGTGGCGTTGGAAGCCGTGAAGGAAACCGCCGAGCTTGAAGTGAGACTCCAAAACAAGGACTCGCTTCTTGCCAACCTGGGCCAGCAGGCTCGCGGTGCTGAGCCCTGCCATCCCCGAGCCGACAATGATCACATCGAAGTCGCGGGCACCATCGGCCGTCATGGCCTCGTTCTTACTCATTGGATTTCCTTGAGTTGGTAGTGATTTGCTGTTCCAGGCCATGGACAACTGGTAGTTGTTGTCGACCTGCTACATCCCGCAGCGAGAGTTGAGATATCGCCGCCCGGCTAAACGGTACCTCCTTGTCCATAGAATTCGGGATAGGTCGACCCACCTTCGGCTAGACATTGACCTGGAACCGGCAATCGCCCAGTATGGGCAAATATTTCTCTGCGAACAGAGAATCTGGCGGCACTCGATGTGAGGTTGAGAGATACCTATGAGCTTTCTGAAATCTAAGGCGGGACGGCGCGGCAAAGCTCGGCCGGTCTCCATGGCGGTCGCAGGTGGGTTAGTGCTCCTGGGCTCGTTGGTAACCGTTGCCGATCGGGTCAGCAGCGCCACCGCTCAGCAAACAAAGTTGACCGCCTCCGATGCGTCGACAGAGGACCGGCTCGGCCGGGCCATCGCCATGACCGACGACACCTTGCTGATCGGCGCCTGGACCGACGATCACAGTTCCGGCGTTGTCGATGCTGGCACCGTCTACGTGTACACCCTGGTCGACGGTGTGTGGGGCGAACGACAAAAGTTGCGGGCTTCGGATGCCGCGTCGGGCGACCAGTTCGGCGTTGAAGTTGCCATCGACGGTGACCTGGCCGTCGTTGGATCTTTCCGAGATGATGACCCGGTCGCCGGGGCCAACGCTGGCTCGGTCTACGTCTACGCCAGAAACGGCGACACCTGGGTCGAAGAAGCGAAGATCACCGCGTCCGATGCCGCCGCAGGCGACGAGTTCGGCCACACGGTACGCCTTTCGGGCCAGACGATCCTGGTCGGCACCTGGAACGATGACGATGGCGGCACAAACGCCGGCTCGGCCTACATCTACACCCGTACTTCAAACGGCTGGGTTGAGGAAGCGAAGATAACCGCTTCCGATGCCGCCGCTGGCGACCAGTACGGAATCTCGGTCGCCATTTCCGGTGACACCGCAGCTGTCGGCTCATGGCGAGATGACGACACCGGCGCCGACTCCGGTTCGGTCTACATCTATACCCGCACCGCAGGTCAGTGGAGCGAGCAGGCCAAGCTCACCGCCCCCGGAGGTCGAGCAGGCGACCGCTTCGGTGGCCGCATGGCCGCCGATGGCGACACCGTGCTGGTCGGCGCCTGGCGCGATGACGACCTGGGCACCGATTCCGGTTCGGCTCACATCTTTGTCCGCAACGGCACAGCCTGGACCCACCAGGCCAAACTCAACGGCTCCGATACCGGGGCCCGAGATGCGTTCGGCTTGGCCGCCGCCCTCTCCGACGACACCGCCATCATCACCGCCTGGCGCGATGATGAACAGGCGGCAAACGCCGGAGCGGCCTACGTCTTCCGCCGCACCGGCAACCAATGGCAACAGACAGACAAGTTGGCCGCCGATGACGGCGGTGTCGGCGATGAGCTCGGCGTGCGCGTCGGACTGGCAGGCGACACCGTAGTGGTCGGCGCTTGGCAACACGATGCAGCCGCCCCCAATAGCGGCGCGGCCTACGTGTTCGACATCGGCGACGGCAGCCCGCCGCCACCTCCTCCACCACCGCCTCCCCCTCCTCCACCACCTCCACCGGCGGGCCGCGCTTACCCAGCGGCGACCGGAGCGGCTGTGGTCAACGGTGTTGCGCTTAGCCAGCGAGCGACGACATTGAACATCACCGGCTCAAGCGCCGGCGATGCGCTCTACATCACCGAGATCGACGGCGACATACAGGTCGCTGTGCAGGGGCCAGACGGCGTTTGGTCCGGTCGTTCCTACGCCTCCTCGGCGGTGTCGAACATCAAGACCAACATGGGCAACGGGAACGACACGGTGCATGTTGGCGATGCGGCCAATAGCGATGCCGATGGACCGTTCACCGACACCATCAACGCCAACCTGACCATCGAGCTTGGCCAGGGCAACGACGACTTTAACGCGATTCCGGGCACCACCGTCTCGGGCAACCTGGTGATACGAGCTCTCGGCGGCAACTCGACCGTCGACTTTGGCGATCTGACGGTGACCCGCAGCCTGTCGACCACAACCCGCAACGGCAACGACGTTGTGCGATTGGCCGCAGCGCAGGTCACCCGACGGGCCAACCTCAACCTCGGGGGCGGAACAAACGAAATCACCTCCGACGGCGCCAACCTCGCTGGCGGCCTGACGGCCAGGACAACATCGGGAGCCGACCGCCTCAGCCTGGCGAACAGCACCGTCGGTTCGACCACCAGTGTCAACCTCTCGAGCGGCGACGACGAGTTCCAAGCCACCAACAGCACCTTTGCCCGCCGAGCGACCATCACCTTGGGCTCTGGCGACAATCACGCGACAGCGACCGACAGCGTCTTCGCTCAGGGCTTCAGCCTTAGAGGCGGCAACCAGATCGACACCGTCGCCCTTAACCGGGTGGCAGTCGGCACCGGTCTGGGTTTGATCGGAACCGGGTCCGGCAATGATGACCTGGTGGTCGGTGTCACCAGCGGCTCGGTGAGAGCCGATGCCGGCGCAGGCAACGACACCATCAACATCCTGTCCGACACCGTCGCCGGGGCCAGGGCAACGATCAACGCCGGAGCGGGCAACGACGACATGAGCGCCACCGTGGAGATCATCGGTAGTCAACCACAGGTCGGACCGGGGCTGACAGCCAACGGTGGCAGCGGCAGCGACTCGATGGCGATCATCACTACCGGAGGCTCGGTCGCTCCCTCTGTGGTCCTGAATGCGGTTCGCCTCACGGCGATCGAAGACATCACCGTCAACTGACACGCCCTCATCCAGCTGGGAAACCGAGCTCGACGGCAGGCCGAAGCGGCCACCGACTGGGCTGGGCACTAAGCTGCGCCGATCGAATACCAAGCACGATCAGGAGCACCAAAATGACCGAACCGTCACCGGGTATTCTCGACGGGATTCGGGTGCTTGAGCTGGCCCAGAACGCGGCCATCCCCCACTGTGGGAGGCTGTTAGCCGGGCTCGGCGCCGACGTGGTCAAGGTTGAACCGCCAGGCGGTGACGCCATGCGAAACCTGGCCGGCCTCGGCCCCTATGAGTCCAAGGCCTATGCGGTCATCAACCCCGGCAAACGAAGCATCGCTATCGATCTACTGGCCGATGGGTCTGGCGAGGTTATCGATGCCCTGTTCCGGTGGGCCGACATCGCCCTGGTGGCGTTCAAGGGCAGCGACCTCGAGCGCTACAACATCCACTGGGAGCATGCCAGGACCATCAATCCCAGGCTGGTGCATCTGACGCACACCCCATACGGGCCGAAGGGGCCGGATGCAGAACAGGGCGGCTACGACGTGCTGGTCCAGGGGCGGAGTGGCACCGGCTTCATCATGAACCGCTCCGAAGACGGTGTGCCGCTGCCAACCAGGCCGGCGATACATGATTTCGCCACCGGACTGTCGGCGGCGTTCGCAGTGATGGCTGGACTTCGACATCGCGACTTGACCGGTGAAGGACAGCGCGTCGACGCGTCGCTGCTGGGGACCGCCATGAGCCTGGGCCTTCCGATGCTGAGCTATTTCCCGAACGCAGATGAGGAAGTGATCGACGACTTCAAAGATGACTTGGCGGCGATGCGAGCAGCCGGGGTCGACTTCGATGGGCAGCGGGAAATGTACGAGGACCGGGTGCAGGCGGGACAGGGTGCGTTCCAGCTGTACTTCCGTCACTATCAAACGGCCGATGGCCTGATCTCGGTGGCCGGGCTCAGCCGAGGCCTGTTCGCCAAATTCCACGACGTCACCGGCCTGCCGGTACCAGACGCATCCGACCACAACTCCGCGGAGTTTCGTTCGGTGGTCGACCAGGCCCAGGCGCTGTTCGCCACCAAAACCACCGCCGAGTGGACCCGCCTACTCGGCGAGGCCGGTTACCCCTGTGGCCCGTACAACCTTCCCTATGAAGCGATCGAGGATCCGCAGGTCAGGGCGAACGATTTTTCCATCGACCTCGAACACCCGATCTTCGGGGCCTACACCGCCAGTGGCATGCCGGTGTCGTTCGAGAAGGCGGAGTCGGGCATCAGCGGACCGTCGCCGATCTTTGCCGCAGACACCAGGGAAATCCTGGCTGAGGCCGGGTTCGATGCGGCCAAAGTCGACGAACTGTTAAAAGCGGAGATCGTGGTTAGCGAACCCGAGGGCGGCTGGTCCTAGTCGGCGACTTCACGCCTTAGAAGGATCCGGGTTGCTTCCAGTAGGTCTGCTTGGCGGCGATCAATCCATCACGCAGCGGGTACAGGTCGACTGCGGCAGCGTTAAACCGTTTGCCGTTCGCATCGACCCCGCTGACCACAAAGGTCTGCACGATCATGTCGTCGATAAAGCGCTCCTCGACATCGTTGTAGCGAAGCTCTGACCAGTTATCGCGACGGCGCTCGATCTCGGCCATCACCGCATCGAGTCCCTGCAGAACCTTTCCGGTCGGTTGATCGTCGTCCGACTCCGACCAGTGCATATGCCACTGGAAGTCATCGGTTACCGCTGCGGCCAAACGCTCGCGGTCGACCTTGGCGAAGCCGCGTTTGAAGTCGGCCATAACATCTTCGATAGTTCGGTTGCTCATTTGTCTTCCGCTGCTTTCGGGGACATGGATTTTCCGGCGAGAGGGTCGGCGGCCAGCGCCTTGGCAAACCATTGCTCTGCGGTTTCGTCGACGCCTGTCCGGCGCAGTGAGGCCTTGATCCGTTGCGTACCCGATGGGTCGTGAGCGGCGAGACGGGCCGCCAATTCATCGGCTGCGGCCACAACATCGGTATCGGCCACCGAAGCGTGAGCGAGGCCGAGCCGCTCGAGTTCCGGTCCGGCGATACGATCGCCGAGCAGCGCCACCCGGGCCGCCAGCGCCTCGCTGTAGCGAAGCCGCAGCCACGCCATGTTCATGGGAGCGGCCATACCCTGCTGGATCTCGCCGACCTGGAGGAAGGAGTTCTCTCCGGCAACCAGAAAGTCGCAGGCCAAGGCCAGAGCGGCGCCGCCGTTTACCGCGGCCCGTTCCAGGGCGCCGATCACCACCCGGTCCGAATCGAACAGCGCCCGGTGCACCCGCCGCCATTTGTCGCCGAACGTTGCCACCCACTCCGGTTTCGGGTCGAGGTTAAATTCCTTGAGATCCAGTCCGGAACAGAACGCGCCCCCTGCTCCACGAATGACCAGCACACTGACCGAGTCGTCGGTGTTCAGCTGCTCGATCGTGTCGCCCAGCTGATCGGCCAGCGGGCCGGTGAGGGCGTTTCTTCGCTCCGGTCGGTTCAAGATGACGTGAGCCACCCTGTCGGTCGGCCGTTCAACCAGAATCAATTCGTCAGTCATCGTCTCTCCCCCGCACTACATCGCCTCTGCGGTGCGCTCTACATCGGTTCTGCGGTACGCAGTGTGGTGATTGCGTGAGCCAACATCGTCTCACCTAGGCGGAACTTGGTCGAGACGAGATAGATCAGACCACGCTGATTCACCACCTCGCCCTCAATGGTAAAGGTTGGCCCGGTGACCGGCTCAAAGTAGTCGCAGCGCATATTAATGGTGTTCAGAAAGTTCCTCGGCCCGGTTGGATCTTTGTCGCGGTCGGCGGCATGCACGGTGAAGAGCGAGACGAAGTCGACATAGGTTGGCGTAAACCCTCCGAACAGGTGGCCCTTGGGGTTCTTGAGCTGCTCGGGAAGATGGGCCTCAACCACCAGGCGCCCCTTGGCTTCATCGAGCACTGTCCATTTCCATGCCTCAAGCAGGTCGCCAGCGTTATGGCCCTTACCGACCAGTTGCCCCGGTTCGGTCACCGCCCACGGTCGTTCGGCACTGCGATCAGCAGTTCGATTGGCTGCCTGGCCCGTACTTGATTCATCATTCACGCCACCAAGGTAGAGAACCCTAGCGAGCGGGACGAATCCGGCCGGAAGAGGTGGTCAGCTTGCGTCGAATCGCCGGAATCCTGGCGATGAATCCGACGATGATCAGTAGTGCCCCCGGCCCGAGGTCACCGATGAAGACCACGTGGGCCAGCAGGGCCGCCGCCACCGGGTAGGTCAGCCGATGGAGGAGACGCCAGTTCTTCATGCCCATCTTGCGCTGCGACCAGCGGCTACTGGTCAGAAACAGCGGTGTCGCTAGTGCCACGGCGATCGTCCCGGCGATCAACAACGGTTCGCGAAGGATCGACCCGAGGCCCTCCTCCAGCACGAACATGGCGCCGTTGCTGAAGGCCAAGGCGAAGAACACGATGCCGAGGTACTTACGGACTCGTACCTGGGACCGCCCAGTCAGCCACTGAACCGGGCTGACAAGGAACATGGCGCCAAAGGTGACCATGCCGGGGTCTTCTCCGGCCGCAAGAGCGACCTCGCGCATCGTTTCGTCGCTCATCACCCCGAGCAGGGCGGCGCCGATCACCACGACGATGGTTAACGGGGAGATGGTGGCCAGGGCCATAACCAGCAGTTGCAGCGGCGTGAACCGGTTCCACCGCGGTCGCTGGAGCCAACGGGTCGGCCCAGGCTGGGTACCTTCGGGTGTTTCAGTCGGTTGATGATCGGGGTTTGGGCGGGCTGTCACGGCAGTCATAACTCAATCCTGATCGCCGAGTAGCTGGTAAGTCGTCGGCCAACGGGAGGCATGTCGTACTCCACCGGGAGTACGACAAGATCCTGTCGACACACCCGCCGGCCGATGCGTTGATGCCTGCCAGCGGCCACAATGTACGAATGCTTCGGAATGGCTCTGCCATTTCAGCGGACGAGCCGACACCTGGCCGAGCGCTGAGGATCGATATCGCCATCGCCGTTGGCTGCTTGATATTCGCGGTCGTAGCCATGCGATTCGATTTTGGCGAGGGCGACGTCACCGCCAATACCGCCTCATACGTTCTCGCTCCCTTTGCCTGCATTGCCCTGATCGGCCGGCGCTACAGCAGCCTCGCCGTCTTGCTGGTCATCGCTGCCATCCACCTGGTTTTGGCAGGCAGCGTCGGCGCCGAGGTCGGCCTGGCTCCAACCCTGGCAGTGGCGATATACACCGTCGCCCGATATGGACCCCGCCGAAGATCTCTGGTCATCGCAGTGATCATCGGCACGGTGCTGGCTGCTGGCCAGGCTGCACTCAATTCAGACTTCTTTCCCCATGAGTTTCTAGGCGAGTGGGGCGCCAACCTGTTCCCCGTTGCCGTGGCCGACGCGGTGCGCAGTCGTGCCGACCGGGTTCAGATGCTGATCGACACCGAGGCCGACAAGAGGGTGCAGGCCGAACGGCTTCGAATCGCCCGCGACCTCCACGACGTCGTCGCTCATGGCCTGTCGACCATCGCCGTTCAATCCGGTGTGGCCGCCCACCTACTCGACCGCAACCCTGACCAGGCCAAGGAGGCGCTGCAGATCATCAACGCCACCGGCAAAAGCTCGCTGGAAGAGCTGCGGACGATGGTCGGCGTGTTGCGCTCCCCCGACCAGGCACCGCTGCGGCCAACACCGGCCGACCCAAACGACCTAGCCGCGGTCATCGATGGTGCAGCCAACGCCGGCGTCATCGTGACCACAAACGTGAGCGGAGCGTTCCCCGACAACGCCACCGAGAGCTGCATCGTGGCCATGCACCGAATCATCCAGGAGGCGCTAACCAACGTGGCCCGCCATGCCGGATCGGTGCCGACCGAGGTCTGGATCGAGCACGGCCGAGACGAGGTCGAAATCAGGGTGACGAACGAGCCAAGCGACCGTTCCGCTGTGGCTGGCAACAGATCAACCGGAGTCGGCATCGTCGGCATGACCGAGCGAGCCGAAACCCTCGGCGGCACGCTAACCGCTATGCCAACCGCCGACGGCGGATTCGAGGTGCGCTCCACCCTGCCCTACCACCCTCGAAGACTCGACAGCGCCCGAGAGGCCGCAGGCCAACGGCGAGAGCAGCCATGATCCGAGTCTTGTTGGCCGACGACCAAGAGCTGGTTCGGCGCGGTTTCGCCGCGCTGATCGATGCCGAAGATGGCTTGGAAGTGGTCGGCCAGGCGGCGACCGGAGCGGAGGCAGTCGACCAGGCGCTAGCCAGTAGGCCTGACGTGATTCTTATGGACGTACGTATGCCCAACCTCGATGGCATCGCCGCCACCAAGCGCATCACCGACGACGATCGGCTCGCCGATACCAGGGTGTTGGTGCTGACGACCTTCGATCTCGATGAATACGTCTACGACGCCCTCCGGGCAGGCGCATCGGGGTTCCTGCTGAAAGACACCGCACCACAGCAACTGCTCGACGGCATCCGGATCGTCGCCGCTGGCGATGCGCTCATCGCCCCGGCCATCACCCGGCGACTCATCGACGAGTTCGCCGCCCGACCTCACCTGGCGAACGATGACGATCAACGGCTAGCGGGGCTGACCGAGCGAGAGCACGATGTTCTGGTCGAGGTTGGGCGGGGCCGCAACAACGCCGAGATCGCCGATCGCCTGTTCATCAGTCCGCTGACCGCCAAAACCCATGTCAGCCGGATAATGAGCAAGCTGGCGGCCAGAGACCGGACACAGCTCGTGGTGATGGCCTACGAAACCGGACTTGTGACCCCGGGAAGCGACTAAAACCCTTCCCAGCGGGTCTGCAATTGGCGGCCATAGCCGATGCCTGGCTGAGCGTTCGCCGTGCAACCAGAGAGGCCGTAGGATCATGGCCCATGTCAGACGATGCGCTAACGGACAGTGAACAGCGGCTTGTCGATGATGCCATCGCCTTCGCCACAACCGAGATCGAACCCCGAGCCGAGCAGTGGGAGCGGGAACGTCGCTTCGCCAGCGAAGCGTTCGCCGCCCTCCCCGGAGCCGGCCTTACCGCACTACTGGTTCCTTCAGCCCTTGGTGGGCGTGGGGTTGGCGAGGTGGCCCTTGCCAGAGTGCTAGAGGAACTAGCGGCGGCCGACCTCGGCGCGGCGTTCAGCGCTGTGGTGCATAACAACATGGCTAGAGCGGTAGCCAACTCGGGCAATGAACACCTGATCGGCGAGCTGCTGCCGCGTTTGGTTTCCGGCGAGGTGATCGGAGCATTCCTGTTGACCGAACCGGGTGTCGGTTCCGACGCTGCGGCGATCACCTGCTCGGCAACACTCGATGGCGACGAGTGGGTCATCAGTGGCAGCAAAGCCTGGGCTACCAGCGCCAGCCACGCCGGATCGCTAAACCTCTACGCCCAGACCGACCCCCAACTCAAACATCGGGGCATCGTCTCCATCGTGGTCGACCCTTCATTGCCGGGCGTGACCCGGCTCGAACCCTATGAGCTGATGGGAGCCCACTCGATGGGCACTGGCGGCTTCGAATTCAACGAGGTCAGAGTCCCGGTGGCCAACACGCTAGCCCCGGTCGGGCAGGCGTTCGCCGGGGCGATGGTCGGCATCGACCTGGCCCGGGTGCTGGTCGGGGCGATGTGCTGCGGCATGCTCCGCAGAGCGCTCGACACCGCGCTGGCCTACACCGCTCAGCGGCAACTGTTCGGCTCCTCGGTTGCCGACAAGCAGGGCGTGCAATGGATGCTGGCCGATGTGGCAACCGACCTGGAAGCCACCAGACTACTGACCTTCCGAGCGGCGCGTCAGCTACAGGACGGCGAAGACGCAACGCTCACCGCGGCCCACGCCAAGAAGTTCGCAGCCCGCAAAGCCCAGGAACGTATCGCCGACTGCATGCAGGTGATGGGTGCGGCCGGTTACCGCCGCGATGGCGACCAGGTAGCCGGTGGCAATCCACTCCCCCGTCACCTGGCCGCGGCCCGCCTCACCGGCTACATCGACGGAGCCACCGAGATCCAGAACGTGGTTATCGCCCGCAGGCTATGGGACCGAGTCCCATCTACCGCCACAGCAACTATCACCACAGCCTCTTCCACCACGGGGAGTTCAGCCGAGTGAGCGACAAGCCGAATATCATCCTGGTCTTTTTCGACAACCTCGGATACGGGGAACTGGGCGTCTACGGCGGCGGCATGGTCCGCGGCGCGCCGACACCACGAATCGACGCGCTGGCAGCCGAGGGCATGCGGCTGACCAACATGAACATGGAAGCCCAATGCACGCCATCGCGCTCGGCGGTGATGACCGGTCGCATTCCGGTCCGGTCCGGCACCACCGCGATACCTCTACCCGGCCAACCGACCGGGCTGGTGGCTTGGGAGCGCACGATTGCTCAGCTGCTCGGCGACCAGGGCTACGCCACAGGGCACTTCGGCAAGTGGCACCTTGGCAGCACCCAGGAACGGCAACCGAACAGCCGGGGCTTCGACGAATGGTGGGGGCTACTCGAAACCCACGACTCGGCGCTGTGGTCGTCGTCGACCGGGTTCGACCCCGAGGTCATACCGCTGGAAACCCTGTGGCAGGGATCCGCCGGCTCGCCGAGTGAACCGCTGGCCAACTACGACGTTGAGCAGCGCAGTCTTTTCGACGCCGAGGTTTTCGACAGAACCGAGACGTTCATCCGCGGCAGCGTCAAAGCCGACAAGCCGTTCTTCGCCTACCTACCCCTGGCCTTCCCTCACTTCCCGACGCTGCCCCATCCGGACTTCGCAGGCATCACCGGCAACGGTGACTTCGCCGACGCCTTCGTCGAACTCGACACCAGGGTCGGCCAGCTGCTCGATCTGCTCGATGAACTGGCCGTCGCAGACGACACCGTGGTCATGGTCACCTCCGATAACGGAGCCGAAGATGTTGTGCCGTGGCGAGGCTGGAGCGGACCGTGGGGCGGCTCATACTTCACCGCCATGGAAGGCTCGCTGCGGGTGCCGTTCATCGCCCGCTGGCCGGGACAGATCCCGGCCGGGGCAACCAGTAACGAAATCTGTCACGCCGTCGACCTGTTCACCACCATGGCCGCGTTAGGCGGGGCGCCGTTGCCCGATGATCGCCCGATCGACGGTGTCGATTTGGTGCCGTTTCTAACCGGCAGTCAGGAGCATTCCGGCCGCGAACACGTGCTCTGTTTCGTCTCAGACAAACTGCACGCGGTGAAGTGGCGGCACTGGAAACTGCACCTGATCTGGCAGGAGTACATGCTCGACCCAGCCATAGAGCTCGGTGTGCCGCGGCTGTTCAATCTGTATGAGGATCCGCGGGAACGTCACGACGTCTTCCTGCCGGACAACAGCTGGTCGCTGCGGCCGGTCATGAAGCACGTCGAACAGTTCCGGGCCAGTACTGAGGCCTATCCCCCGATTGCGGTCGGAACTGCAGATCCCTACAGCCCCTAAATCCGGCCTCTAGGCCGACTTGGTGACCTTGGACAGGTTGCCGGTGCGGCTAAGGACGAAGAGGATTACCACTGCAAAGACGGTTCCGAGGATCCAAGGCACGCCTTCGTTGTCCGGCGGGATGATCCGACCGACGATGTTGCCGATCACCATGCCTGCGATGCCAAGACCGACGGTCATGGGGATCGACATATCCTGCTTGCCGGGCATGATTGCCCGAGCGATGAAGCCGATAATGCCGCCCGCAATGATCGATCCGATGATTCCAATTATCCAAGCCATCTCTACACCGTAGCGGCGCCGGGAACAGAGCGCCCACAACCGTGACGATGGGTGTGGTTTCGGGCCCGTATCGACGACCGTCCTGCCCGGCCGGCTCACCTCGAACTGCAGCGGAGGAGCGGCTGGTATTACTGTGGTTTGTATGGGCACCTCGACGCTGGACGTAACACCGGTAACCCCACGCATTGGAGCAACCGTCTCCGGGGTCGATTTGAGAGGGCGTCTTTCGCCCGATCTGATCGATGAGCTCCGGGCGGTCTGGCTGCAGTATCAGGTGCTGTTCTTCCGGGACCAAGATCTCACCCTCGACCAGCATCGGGAGTTCGCTCGAGCTTTTGGAGACCTCTACACCCATCCGACCATTCCCGGCCCGGACGGTTTCCCAGAAGCGCTTCGTATCCACGCACACGCCAAGACCAAAAAGGCTGCAGGCGAAGGTTGGCACACCGATGTGAGTGCCGACGCCGAGCCGCCAAGCGCCTCGATTCTCCGACTCGAAGAGGTTCCACCGTGCGGTGGCGACACGCTGTTCTGCAGCATGTACGACGCTTACGATGCGCTATCGGATCACTGGAAACGGTTTATCGATCCGCTGGATGCCCGGCACAACAGCGCGGCCCGCCACGGCGGCGAATTTGGGCTGGATATCGTCGAGCATCCCGAGAACGTGCACCCGGTGGTTCGCACCCACCCTGAGACCGGACGCAAAGCGCTGTACGTCAATCAGGGTTTCACGATGTCGATCGAAGGAATGTCGAAGTCCGAGAGCCGAGCCACGCTCGACTTTCTGTTCACCCACTGCCAGGACCCGGCGTTCCACGTTCGCTTCGATTGGGAGCCGAACTCGATGGCCATGTGGGACAACCGTTCGGTGATGCACAACGCCATCTTCGACTATCACCCCCACACCCGTCGGGGCTACCGGTTCACCGTCAAGGGCGACCGACCAGCTCGGTAGACGGCCACAGAGCCACCTGGGGAACCTGGTTAGCGGGCGAGAATTTCGGCTACCTCGCCTGCCAGGTAGGTGAGGATGAAGTCGGCACCGGACCGCTTGATGGCGGTGAGCGATTCGATGGCTGTTGCTTCGCCGTCGATCCAGCCGTTCGCTGCCGCCGCCTTGAGCATGGCGTACTCGCCACTGACGTGATAGGCGGCGATCGGCACATCTACTTCCATGCGCGCTCGGGTGATGATGTCGAGGTAGGCCATGGCCGGCTTGACCATCACCATGTCAGCCCCTTCGGAGAGATCGAATCGGATCTCCTCCAATGCCTCGCGACCGTTACGGAAGTCCTGTTGGTAGGCCTTGCGGTTGCCACCGTGGGCGATGGTCACGTCGACCGCTTCGCGGAACGGGCCGTAGAACGCGCTGGCGTACTTTGCCGAATACCCCAGGATCGAGACCTCGGAGAATTCGGCTTCGTCGAGCGCGTCGCGGATGGCCAAAACCTGACCATCCATCATGCCCGAGGGGGCCACGATGTCGGCGCCGGCCTGGGCTTGAGCCACCCCGGTGTCGGCGTACAGCTCGAGGGTGGCGTCATTGTCGACTCGTCCCCGGTCGTCGACGATGCCGCAGTGACCGTGGTCGGTGTATTCGTCGACGCAGAGGTCGGCTATCAGCACCACCTCATCGCCAAAGTCTTCCCGCAGGTTGCGCAGCGCCACCTGGACCACACCGTCGGGGTTCCAAGCCTCGGAACCCTCGGCATCTTTGTTCAGCGGAATGCCGAAGAGAAGGACGGCGGGCACGCCGAGTGCAACCAGCCGCTCAACTTCGGCCCGCAATGAATCCTGGCTGTGCTGGGCGATGCCGGGCAGAGAGTCGATTGGGACCGGGGCGTCGATACCCTCTCGAACGAAGAGCGGGGCCACCAAATCGTCGACAGAAAGCCTGGTCTCGGCAACCAGCCTGCGCATGGCAGAAGTAGTACGGAGTCGTCGCAAACGGCGCTGGGGGAAAGTCACCGTTTCAGGCTAGAGCCAAACCCCAACCGGCAGTACCGTCCGCCTGGCTACTAGTGTCAACAGCCCGATTAGCTGCCAACAGCCCGATTAGCTGCCAGCGGCGTCGATTCTGGCCTGCAGTTTGCGCATGCCCTTCAGCCACTTCTCCGACTCGTTGGTTTTGAATTCCATCCATTCCTGGGCGATTTGGTCGGTCAACACCAAGAATCGTTCTTCGGCGAAGGCATCGGTGACCTGCTGGGCAACCTCTTCCGGGTCTTTAAGCGGTCCGGCGGCTAGCCGAGCCCATTCGCTGTCGGCCTGGGGGCCAAGCATCGGGGTGCGAACCCCCAGCGGAGCGAGGAGGTACGTGCGGATTCCCTTGTCGTGGTAGGTGATCGACATCCACTCAGCGAACCCGACAACGGCGTGTTTGCTGACGGCATAGGGAGCATTTCCGTGGCTGGTGAGAATCCCGGCCATCGAAGCGGTGTGCTGGATGTGGCCCTCTCCCCTGGCCAGCATGGAAGGCAACACCGCCCGCACCGCATGCACGTGGCTCATCAAGTTGACGTCCCACTGTGTCTGCCACTCGTCGATCGGGGTGTTCAACGGGTCGCCACCGCTGGCGATACCGGCGTTGTTGCACAACACATCGATGGGGCCATTTTCGGTCTCGACCCGCTCAAGCATCTCGGTGATCTCTTCCGCAATACCAACATCGACCACCTCGGCCTGGGCTTGGCCGCCGATCGATTCGGCTACCGCGGTGGCGTTGTCTGCCGCTCGGTCGACCACGATTACCTTGCGGGCCCCGTCGGCCGCGAACCGCTCGCACAGCGCCTTGCCGATCCCGCTTCCGCCACCAGTGACCACACAAACTCGATCGTTCACCTGCATGCTTGCCATCCCCTTTTTACATGTCGAATCGTTCGCGATTCTGACACAGCTTCGGTCGTGAGACCGAGCCGACAGCAGCCCTGACGCTTCTACCGCCCGGCCCCCAGGACCTCTCGCGCTGCGGCGACCACGCCAGCCTCGGTGTGGGGCGAAGCGGTCACGATCCCGCTCAGGCCATGGGTCGCCGCTCGGGCGGCGGTCGATGGTCCGATACAGATCACGACTTTGGGGACCGAAGCCACGCCGAAGCGGGCAACAAAACGGTCGAGGACCGAGGGAGAGAAGAACATCACCGCATCAGCGTTGCCCGGAACGTCGGCGACACCAGCGGCAGGCGCCGCGGTTCGATAGGCGGTAACCCGGTCTACCGAGTAACCCATCGAACTCAGCCCGGTCGCCACGGTATCGCTAGCCAGTTCGGCCAGCGGCGCCAATACCCGGTCGCCGTTCAAGCCATCGGGAGTGGGAAACGCCGCAACCAGAGCCTCGGCGGTGGCGATCGCAGGCGCGTCGGCAACTACGAAACCACAAGCCTTAGCTGCGGCCTCGGTGGTCGGCCCGACCGGCGCCACCATCACATGCTCGGGCCAGGTTTGCTCCGGCGAAACCTCGGCGAGGGCTGCGGCCAGGGCGTCGACCGCGTTGGCCGAAGTTAGGACCACCCAGCGGTAGCTCGACAGGCGCTCGGCTGCCCGGAGAAGCGCTGCACCATTATCAGCGGGTGGTAACACTTCGACCAGCGGCGCCTCGATCACCGCGGCGCCGAGTGCCGCCAGGGAGGCGGCCAGCGAACGATTGTCGGTTGCCGATCGGGTGATGACGATTCGCCGTCCCGACAGCATCGATCCATGCGAAGTTGGACCGCTGGTTGCTTTGGGAGCCGGGTCAACACCCATCGGTGGACTCGGCGGCCTCCAGCTGTTTACGAAGATTGCGGGCCAGCACTCGTCCTGGGTCGGCCGAAGGAGGCCCGGACTCGGTGGCGCGCTGAAGTCGGCTGCGATCGGGCGAGGCCAGCACGCCCCTGATTTCAATCATCGGGTCGGATTCGCTGGTATCGCCGGGCTCAGCCAGAACGGCATAGGCACCGGCCGGAAGATCACAGTCGCCGCCGAGCTCGGCCAAGAACGAACGCTCGGCAGACACCGTCAAGGCGGTCTCAGGATGGTTGATGGCCGAAACTAAATCGCGCAGGGCAACGTCATCGCGGCGAATTTCCACCGCCAGCGCACCCTGGCCAACCTGAGGCACAAACGTGGTTGGATCGAGCCGCTCGACAACCGGGGGCGCCATCTCCAGCCGATCGAGGGCGACCGCAGCCATAACCACAGCATCGAAGCCGGTCAGCTTCGACAACCGGGTAGCGATATTGCCCCGAAGGGGATGCAGATCGAGATCGGGCCGCTCGTCGAGCAACAGGGCGCTACGACGATTGGAGCCGGTGGCAACCGGTGCACCAGCGGCCAAATCGGCCATCGTGGCGCCGACGAGTGCGTCTCTGGCGTCGCCCCGCTCCGGGTAGGCCGCGATCACTAGCTCTTCAGGGGTGATGGCCTGCAGATCCTTGGCTGAATGCACCGCCAAGTCGGCTTCACCAGCGATTACCAGCTGCTGAACCTCTTTGGAGAACACACCCTTGCCGCCGAGCTCGGGGATCGACAGATCAAGCCGACGGTCGCCAAAAGTCTCCATCGACACCATCGTCACTTCAAGCGCTGGTTCGATGGTACGAAGCAGCGTTGCGACGTGGTTGGCCTGCCACAAAGCGAGCGGGCTGTTGCGGGTTGCGATCCTTAGTTTCGTGCTTGTAAGGGTAACGGCTAGCTTGAGTGTCACGTTCGATCAGGAGTGTGAAGAAGTGAGTGCAAACGCAGAGAATGCTTACGAAGCGATGAAGGCCCAGATCGGTGGCGAACCCGCCGTCGGCGAATGGTTCGAGCTAACCCAGGAGCGGATTAACGACTTCGCAGACGCCACGCTCGATCACCAGTTCATCCACATCGACCCCGAAAGAGCAGCCCAAACCCCCTTCGGAGGGCCAATTGCCCACGGTTTTCTGACACTTTCGATGCTGGTCCACCTCTCGGGAACCATCCCAAATGACCTGCCGCCGCTCGAAGGCATGATGATGGGCGTCAACTACGGCATGAACAAGGTCCGGTTTATCAACCCGGTTCCCGCCGGTTCTCGGATTCGGGCCACCGCAACAGTTACCGATGTCACTCTCAAGGGAAACGCCATCGACCAGGTCCGCAACATGACCGTTGAGATCGAAGGCTCAGACAAGCCAGCCCTTATCGCCGAGTGGATTGGCCGTTCCGTCTTCGTCTAGACCGGAAACATCCGGCTCGAGGACCCTGTTTGGGCCTAATCTGCAGGGCCGCCGAGCGGTAGGCCGCCGCCACCGGAAACCGCGGTGTCGCGCTGCTGATAGAAGCTGAGAATCTGCAACTCGGTAGCCAGATCGACTCGCCGGACCACGACGTGGTCCGGCACGGAGATCGACTCGGCGGTGAAATTGAGGATCGAGGTGACGCCGGAGCCGACCAATTGGTCGGCTACCGACTGCGCAGCCTCGATAGATGTGGCGATCACCCCGACGGTGATGGCGTGCTCGCGGACCAGCTCGGGGATTCGGTCGCCGTGTTGCACCGTCAGCTGCCCGATTTTGGTGCCGACCAGGGTTTCGTCAATATCGAACAGCACCCGCACAGGGAAGCCACGGCTAGCCAAACCCTGATAGTTCGCCAATGCTCGGCCAAGGTTGCCGCTGCCAACCACCGCGACCGGCCATTCCTGGTTCACCCCCAGCACAACGCTTATCTCGAACAGTAGATATTTTACGTCGTAGCCGACGCCGCGGGTGCCGGTGATGCCAAGCGAACTGAGGTCGCGCCGTAACGTGGCCGGATTGACGCCGACCAGCTCGGCTAGACGCCCCGAGGGCACGCTGGCGACATCGTCGCCCGCCAGCTCGACCAGCGAGCGCAGATATGCCGGGAGACGCCCGACGGTGGCCTCGGAGACCGGCTGATCCATTGCGTCAAGGCTAGGGACAAGTGACCTACTTCACAAATGCACAAGAGCGGCTTCACAAATGCACAAGCAAAGGGCTCTCAAGACGGGAGTATCTATGAGCCGTAGCTGGTTGCCTCCGAGGCAACAAGCTCGGCCTCATAGCGTCGCCAGATTCGCCGACAAGTAGAGGATCATCCGCTACTCGGAGCTCGGCAATGGACAACCCTCAAGCTAGACAGCAACGGTTCGACCCGCTGCTTAGCGACGCGGCGAACCGCCTGGTTCGTGCCAACACCTCGACCGCCACAGCGGAGACCGAACAGATCCTCGACCATTTGATGCAGGCCTTAGATGCCGACCAGGCCGTACTGCGGAGCTACGACCAAGCCGGTGAACGAACCAGGCTGGTGGCTGAGACAACGAACCATCCAGCCGCAGCCGGGGCCGGGACGGCCGCTGAACTCCCCCACCACGACCAGATGTATGTCGCCGTCGAAGGCCGGACACGAGCCACGATTGTCGACTCCGAAGACGAAACCACAGCGATTGCGCCGCTGCTAAAAGACGACGAAGTCATTGGCACCCTGGCGGTTGTCACAGAATCGCGCCCCTGGACCGACGATGACGTGCAGGCTGTCGAATCGATCGCTTCGCTGCTGGCAAACCTATGGGGTCGCCTGGGAGCAGAAGACCAGCTGGTCGAGCAGATTTGGCATGACGAGTTAACCGGCCTGCCGAACCGGCGAAAGCTGACCGAGACCCTTCGCGGATTGACCGAAGAGCGCGAGGCTTCACTGCTGATTCTCGACGTCGACAACATGAAGGTCATCAACGACGGCCTCGACTTCGAAACCGGCAACCAGTTCATCCAGGGCCTAGCCGAGCGGCTTGTCGCTGTCGTGCGGCCAAGCGGGACCGTGGCCAGACTCGACGGCGATCAGTTCGCCGTGCTGGTGCTCGATACCCCACCTCGTCACGTCGAGCGCATGGCCCACCGGCTGGTGCAAGACATGGCCGAGACCATTCAGATCCAGGAGGACATGGGCATCTCGCGTTCGATGAGCATCGGGGTTGCCCACAACTACATCGCCGAAACGAACCTGGAGTTACTGACAGAGGCCGATGCCGCGCTCTTCCAGGCCAAGCGTCTTGGCAAGAGCCGCATGACGGTCTTCGATGACGAGATGCGAGCCAAGGTAATCGACAGCTTCGAGGTGGAGATCGAACTTCGCCAGGCGCTAGACGCCGACGAGCTCATCCTGCACTATCAGCCCGAAGTAGACCTCCTCACCGGAGAAGTGGTGGCGGTCGAAGCGCTGCTTCGCTGGAACCATCCCCATCGTGGCCTGCTAGCCGCCGGGGTGTTCATCGAGACCGCCGAGGAGAGTGGCCTGGTTGTCGAGATCGGCGATCAGGTACTGCGCCAAGCCATTAGCCAGCTGGCCGAGTGGAACGGGGCCTATCCCCACCTGGAGATGTGGATCAACGTGTCGCCGGCCCAGTTGATGAGCCGGGATGTGGCGACCCAAATCCAACGGCTGCTCACCGAGTTCAATGTGCCAGCCGACCGTATCTGTCTCGAGGTGACCGAGCACGTGGTCCTCGGCGACCTCGACACCACCACCGGCATCCTGCGTCGCCTGAGAGACATGGGCATCAAGCTGGCTCTCGACGACTTCGGTACCGGCTACTCATCGATGAAGCAGCTAAAGCAGCTGCCGATCACCTCTCTGAAGATCGACATGACCTTCGTCGCCGGTCTCGGCATTTCCGAGCACGACTCGGCCATCGTCGACGCGGCGATCAACCTGGCCGAAGCGTTCGGACTCGGCACCGTCGCCGAAGGCATCGAAACCCATCAGCAGATCACCGAGCTACGTAAGCGAGGCTGCCGATCGGGTCAGGGATACCTTCTCGGTCGACCGGCAGCACCGGAACAAATCGCCGAGCTACTCGGCAACCCGATCGCCATCGACCAGCTACCTCAGCCAGCCTGATCTCTAACTCACCGCCGATGCCGGGCGGCTGAGCATTTCGCTGACGGCTAGCATCGGTTATGGACTACAAGCAGGTCTACGCATCCGGCGCTGGCCGGTACCAAGAACTGGTTGGGGCCGAGGATGCCGATGGCAACCTGCTGCCTGCGCTGGCTACACATCTCGCCGGGCTATCGAAGGTGGTCGAGATTGGGGCCGGAACGGGCCGGGTGACCCGGCTACTCCAGGCCCTCGATCTAGAGGTCGTTGCGACCGAGCCGTCGAGCAATATGCTCCACGAGGCCGTACGTCTTGCCGACGCTTACTCAAACTCCGGCTCCGACTCAGCCCCCGGCTCGGGCTCAGACCCCAACCCAGACTCGACGACTGGCCCACGGTGCAGTTTCTGCCTGGCCGATGCTGCGAGCTTGCCGTTGCGAACCGACTCCTTCGACGCGGCGATCGCCGGTTGGGTCTACGGCCACCAGCGTGAATGGCGGCCCCATGATTGGCGAGACACGATCACCGGGTTCCTGACCGAATGCGATCGGGTCACCGCCAACGGCACGATCATCCTCATCGAAACCCTCGGCACCGGACACGAGACACCACATCCTTCGCCTGAACTAACCGAGTACTACGCGTGGCTTGAACAGTCGATGGGCTTCAGCCAGCAGTGGATCAGAACCGACTACGAATTCTCCTCGGTCGAGATTGCGGCCGAA
>JBOEHD010000112.1:0-23676 GCA_050633745.1 Acidimicrobiales bacterium | reverse complement strand
AAGATCGGCATCGTCGGCAAGTACGTGACGCTGCCAGACGCATACCTGTCGGTTGCTGAGTCCTTGCGTCACGCCTCGTTCGAGCATGAAGTCGATCTTGAGATCGAGTGGATCATGTCCGATCACGTCGAAGGTTTGCTCGTCGGCGAGATGCTTAGCGGTCTCGACGGCATCATCCTGCCCGGTGGCTTTGGTGAACGAGGGGTGGAAGGCAAGATCGAAGCGGCCAACTACGCCCGCGAGACCAAGCTGCCATGTCTCGGGCTTTGCCTCGGCATGCAGGTTATGACCATCGAATACGCCAGGAACGTGCTCGGACTGTCCGGCGCCAATTCCAGCGAGTTCGATACTCAGGACTCCGCCACCCCATACCCGGTCATCGACCTCATGGACACCCAGCGGGGGGTTACCGATATGGGTGGCACGATGCGCCTCGGTGCCTACGTGGCGGTGCTCGAAGAGGGGTCGCAGGTCGCCGACATTTACGGCGAGCTCGTCGTGAGCGAACGCCACCGTCACCGTTATGAGTTCAACCCCAAGTTCCGGTCCAGGTTTGAAGACAGCGGGTTCCGCTGCTCAGGAGCCTCGCCTGACGGACTGCTGGTCGAGTTCATCGAGTTGGCCGATCATCCATTCTGGATCGGCACCCAGGCTCACCCGGAGCTGAAGAGCCGTCCGAACCGTCCAGCTCCGCTATTCAAAGCGTTCATCGAAGCGGCGCTCAAGGGGGCCGAAGCGGCCGATCCCGCTCGTTTCGACCGGGCCCGTTTAGAAAGTCTCCAGTCGGAGTCGGTCGATGCCGCTCACAACCCGGATGAGGCACCGGCCGAATCAGTTGCCTCCGGCCCAGGTAGGCCATAGTCAATGACCAATACCGAAAGCCCAGCAGACGCAGCTCATAGTTCCGGCGGACCGGACCCTGAAGTTGAGTTGGGCCGGATCGGTAACGAGCATTTTTCGCACGGTGGTGAATCGCTGATTCATCAGGGGGCGGTCATCGGGGTCTACACCGCGGTGATCGAGGATGTCGACGGCCAGCAGTTCGATCGGGACGTTGTGCGTCACCCGGGAGCGGTCGCGGTGGTTCCCGTCGACGGCCAGGACGTGCTTTTGGTGCAGCAGTATCGGGCAGCCCTCGACGCCGACCTCATCGAAATTCCGGCAGGCAAACGGGATGTTGCTGGCGAACCGCCGATCGAGACCGCAAAGCGAGAGCTCGAAGAAGAGGTCGGGATGCGGGCAGGCACTCTGGTGCCGTTGATCAACGTTCATCACTCGCCGGGTTTTTGCGATGAGTACGGCCACATATTCTTGGCCACCGATCTCGAACCCGTGCCTCAGCGTCGCGAAGGACCTGAGGAGCAGATGATGACCATTCATCGACGCTCGTTAGCTGAGGCGGTTGAGATGTGCCTCGACGGTCAGATAACCGATGCCAAGTCGATCGGCGGGATTCTGGCCGCTGCTCGACGCCTCGGCGTGAGCTAACCATCGCTATGGCGCAGGCGGCGGCAGGCGGCAGCAGGGCGGCGATCGGGAACACGCTGCATCTGGTGAAACGTTTCTTTGGTGCGATCAAGCCCGGAGCGCCAGACGAGGTTGACGAGCGGTGGGCCATCGATCAGCTGTTGCCAGGTGAGGTCGACATCTGGACTCGCATGAACAACCCAGATCGACGCCACGCTATTGGTGTGGCCCGGGCCGTGGCCGCCGGTTACCCGTCCCTTGACGACGGACCGATCGATCGTCCGGTTCTGGCGGCCGCGTTGTTGCATGACTCGGGCAAGGTCATCAGCGGACTGCGAACCCCGGCGCGGGTGCTGGCCACCGTGCTGTGGGCGGTGGCCGACGACAGTCTGGCCGCTCGCTGGCGGGTTGCCGAGCGTCGTGACTTCCGGGTGCGCCTCGCAGAGTACCGATGCCATCCGGAGCTTGGCCAAACGTTGTTGGCCGAAGCGGGCGCGGCGCCTTTGACGCAGCTGTGGGCCGCCCAACATCACATGCCAGAAGAGCGCTGGACCGTGCCATTGCCCATCGGTCGGCTACTCAAGGACTGCGACGACGACTAGTCGATTGCCTCGGTGGATGGACTCGACAGAATGCGTCGCTAATCGCCCGAAACGATGAAAGTCGCTTAAGCAGCGGCTGTCATAGTTCTTTCACCTAATTTTACAATTCGGCATGAGTGGACTACTTACAGCCACATCGGTGCTGAATTCCGGCACGAACAGCCGCTGTAGCCTGAGAATCGGTGAGAATCTAATGCCGTCAGTCACCCGGTGGGTGCAGCTTGAACAACAGGTGGGGTTGCACTGCGTTTTGACCGAACTACGCTATCTCCGGGCTGCGAACACACTGTTCTAAGCCAAGAGTTGTTACCAGGGAGAGTACATGTCTAATAACAAACTATGGCGTCTGCTTGCGCTGCTGCTGGCCTTCGGCCTTGTAGCTGCTGCATGCGGTAGTGATGACGCAGAGACTGAAACAGGATCCGACGACGGAGCAGAAGCTGCGGCCTCCTCTTCCGAAGAGGCTGCCCCGACCTGCGAGGGTGAATCCGACGGCGTGCTTACGCTCGGCGGAATCCTCCCCGAGACCGGCAACCTGGCGTTCCTCGGACCGCCGGAATTCGCTGGTGCAGAACTCGCAGCATTTGAAATCAACGAGAACGGTGGCGTGCTCGGCAATGACGTCGTATGGCTGCCAGGCGACTCTGGCGACAATGGCGACGTAGCCAACCAGACCGTTGACCGTCTGCTCGGCGAAAACGTCGACGGCTTCCTCGGCGCTGCCTCGTCCGGCGTGTCGTTCACCGTTATCGACAAGATCACCGGCGCCTGCAAGATTCACTTCTCGCCCGCCAACACCTCACCTGACTTCACCACCAAGGACCCGAACCAGCTGTACTTCCGTACCGCTCCTTCCGACGTCCTTCAGGGTCGAGTCCTCGCTGACCTCATCGTCGAAGAGGGTTCCGGTACCGCCGTCATCATGGCGCTGCAGGATCCTTACGGCGAAGGTCTTCTCCGTTACACCAAGGAGCCTCTGGTAGACCAGGGCGTCGAGGTGCTTGACGACTTCGTATACGACCCCAAGGCCGCCAGCTTCGACGCTGAGGTTGAGAAGGTCGTTGCATCCGGTGCCGAGGCCATCGTGGTCATTGGTTTCGATGAGACCGCCCAGATCCTCACCGGTCTGTTCGAGAGCGGCATCACCCCGGACACCAACACCATCTACCTGGTCGACGGTAACGTCGGTAACGCTCTCGGTGAGAAGTTCTCCGAGCAGGGCGTGCTCGCCGGCATCAAGGGAACCCTCCCAACCGCCGAGCTCAGCGCCGGATTCAAGGATCGTCTCCTCGGAGTCGACCCCGACCTGATCGACTTCGCCTACGGCCCCGAGACCTACGATGCGTTTATCATCATGGCTCTGGCCGCCGAAGCAGCAGGTACCGATGACCCAGCCGAGATCGCCAAGCGCATCAACGGCATCACCGGTGGCGGCGAGAAGTGCACCAGCTTCGCTGACTGCAAGGCTCTCATCGCTGACGGCACCGACATCGACTACGACGGACCTTCGGGCCCGCAGAACTTCAGCCAGGCAGGCGAGCCCACCGAGGCCAGCTTCGCCATCCTGAACTACGCCAGCGATTCGAACACCATCGATGACTCGCTGACCACCTACAAGTTCGCCAAGATCGGCAGCTGATCGGAACCGTCCGATCAACGTAGGTCCGCCCGGTTCAGTCGAGCGGAACAAAACTAAGCAATAAACGCAAGAGGGTCGGCCTTTCAAGGCCGGCCCTCTTCGTGTCCGGCCCCGGGTTACGGCCGGCCCTCTTCGTGTCCGGCCCCGGGTTATGGCCGGCCCTCTTCGTGTCCGGCCCCGATTCGCGCCCGGGCACGGGTTAGTCCTATCCGGGCTGGCGGAGCCAGTAACGTAGGAATGGTGGCAACGCTCGCGGTTCTAGTCGGATTGGTCATGGTGCTGTCGGTGACCGCCGACATGGTCAACACCTTGGTAACTACCACCACCGGCTCTGGCCGTTTCTGGCTAACCAACATTCTCTATCGCCGTACCTGGCGGGCCTTGCGTGCAGTGTCGGCCCGACTGCCGTCGGAGTCGCTAAAAGAGGCGCTGCTCACCTACTTCGCCCCGGTCTCGGTCCTGTTGCTCCTGGTGGCGTGGGTTCTTCAGCAGATCATCGGCTTTGGACTGATCTGGTGGGGATTCGGTGGCGTGACCGGGGCCGATTCGCTGTTCGACGCCATCTACTACTCCGGAGTGGTCTACTTCACGCTCGGTTTCGGTGAGGTAGTGCCGTCAACAACGGTTCCCCGGCTCGGAGCGCTCGCTGAGGCCCTCTCCGGTGTTCTGACCACTGCGCTGGTCATTGGCTACCTACCGGCGCTCTACGGGGCGTACAGCAAGCGCGAGCAGAAGCTGATGATGCTCGACGATGGCCAGGAGGACCGCATTACTCCCGTCGGTCTACTGATCAGCAGATCACCGACCGCCGATGTCGCCGATGTGCTCGGTTTCTTCGAGGGCTGGGAAGAGTGGGTTTCCGAAGTTATCGAGACCCACAGCACCTTCCCGATGCTGCGGTTATTTCGATCGAAGTACCCGGGCCAAAACTGGGTTACCGCGCTCGGGCTAATTACCGATGCAGCGCTGCAGTGCCAGCTGATTGTCGGCGCCAGCCATCGCGCTCCCTACTGGATGCTTCGCCGCTCGATCATTCTTTTCGATGAGTTGACAAAGGGCGTCGATTTGTCGGAATACAGGGAACGGTTCGACCGGTCCTATGAAGAGGCAGACGGGGTGAATGCGCAGATGTTCCAGGAGCTGTATCAGCAACTGCTCGACCACGGGTTCGAGTTACATCCCTACGAAAAGGCCAGAGCCGAGTCGATGGAACTCCGCCGACTTTACGACGCCAAGCTCGAATACCTGATCGACGAACTGCTCGCACCGCGAGGCTTCTGGGGCCACAAGATCGGTGTTAAGGCAGCCGCTGCTCGCGGTGCGCTCGATCGATAGGGGTGCCGCGATCAGCAGCGGCGTCCGATTGATCGCCAGGCTCGACTAGTAGCGGCGCTCGATCTGGAGTCGCTGCGGTGAACCGCTATGCGCCGCCGACTGCTTTGGCCAGAGTGCCGAGGTAGAGCTCGATGACCTTGGGATCGTTCAGCAGGTTCTTACCGGTGTCGGTGTAGGCGTTTGTGCCCTGATCGAGCACGTAGCCCCGGTCGCAGATCTGCAGACAGCGGCGAGCATTCTGCTCGACCATCACGATCGAGATGCCAGCGTTGTTGATTTGCTTGGTATTTACGAAGACCTGGTCCTGGAGAGCGGGGGAGAGCCCGGCTGATGGCTCATCGAGCAGCAGCACCTTGGGGTCCATCATCAGCGCTCGGCTCATCGCCAGCATCTGACGCTCGCCACCGGAAAGCGAACCGGCCCGCTGCTTACGTCGCTCGGCCAACCGAGGGAACATCTCGGCCACAACCTCAAACCGCTCATCGAACCGACCGGGGGCCAGGAAGACCCCCATCTCGAGGTTCTCTTCGATGGTGAGGCTGGGGAAGACGTTGTTGTTCTGCGGTACGAAGCCGATGCCCTTTTCGACAAGGGCGTGGGCCTTAAGGTGCGAGATCTCGTCGCCGCCGAGGGTGATCGAGCCTTCCCTGATATGTAGCAGACCGAACATGGCCTTCAGCAGCGTTGACTTGCCTGCGCCGTTTGGTCCGACGATGCCGATCAGCTCACCCTGGAACACCTCAAGGTTGCAGCCGTTGAGAATGTTGACCTCTGGCACGTAGCCAGCGACCACATTGTTGACGTTGATAAGGGGTAGATCACTCATTATTCGTCCTCCGGCTTGGAGTCCTGGGCCGCTGGGTCGGACTCGTCGTCGCCGAACGGATTGTCACCGTCGATGGTGAGTTCAGCATCGTGGTGTCGGCCGAGGTAGGCATCGATCACATCGGTGTTGGCACCGATTTCCTCGTGGGTGCCCTCGGCGATGATGCGACCTTCGGCCATGACGACCACCCAGTCGCTGATGTCGCGCACCACGTCCATGTCGTGCTCGACGAAGACCACGGTGTGGCCCTCTTCCCGTAGGTCTTTCACGTGTCCTAGTAGGGACTGGGTTAGCGCCGGGTTGACGCCAGCCATCGGCTCATCGAGCATGATCAGCTGCGGGTTGGTCATGAGCGCCCTGGCCATCTCCAACAGCTTGCGCTGGCCGCCAGACAGGGTGCCTGCGAACTCCTCGCGCATGTGGTCCATCTTGAACCGCTTGAGCAGTACATCGGCTCGGGCTTCGATCTCGGCTTCCTCAGCCTTCCAGGCCCGGTGATTGAACGACCGGAACAGGTTCTCGCCACGCTGGCGCTGGGCTCCGAGTTTCATGTTCTCGATGACGGTCAGGCGGGAGAGGGCTTTTGTCAGCTGGAATGTACGAACCATGCCCTTCAGAGCGACCCGGTGAGCGGGCAGAGAACCCATGTCTTCGCCGTTGTAGGCCCAGGTTCCACCGTCCGGTTCATCAAAGCCGGTGATCAGGTTGAAGAATGTGGTCTTGCCAGCGCCGTTTGGTCCGATCAGCGCGGTGATCTTGTTGCGCTGGATCTCCAAGTGATCGACATCGACGGCAACCAAACCGCCGAAGCTTCGACGGATGCTGTCGACGACCAGGATCGGGTCGGACTTCTTTGAGCCGGGAACACTCTCCGGCTTTTCGGCGTCGGCGCCAGGGCTCGAAGTGGTAGGACTCGAAGTGGTAGCGCTCGATGTTGCGGCGCTCGATTGGTCAGACATCGAACGCCATTTCGTTTCGGTCGCCGAATATGCCCTGCGGTCGGAACAACATCAGGGCCATCAGACCAACACCTAACAGTACGAAGCGGATTACGCCGACTTCGGTTCCGGTAATGATCGATTCGGGGATGTACTCAGCGGCTTGGGCCTGGCGGAGCAGGTTGTCGGTGAAGGCCAGCAGCGAAATGAACAGCACCGATCCGATGACCGGCCCCCATAGTCGGCCGGTACCACCGAGGATCAGGGCGGCGTAAGCGAAGAAGGTCTTTGGTGGCCCGAGGTCGGTTGGGCTTGGCTGTACCGAGCCTTGGCTTAGAGCCAGGATCATGCCGCCCAGTGCGCCGAAGATGCCGCCGATGATCAGGCTCTGCATCTTCATGCTGTATGCGTTCTTGCCGAGGGCCCTTGCGGCATCCTCGTCTTCACGCACCGCCTTGAGTACTCGACCCCAGGGGCTTTCGATCATCAAGTAAGTGAACAGAATGCCGAGGAATACAAGGCTCCAACCGACGACCATGACCCACATTTCTCGGGCGGTGAAGTCGAACGGGCCGATGTTGATGGTTCCGGTGAACGGGCTCATGTCGAAGAAACCGGCGCTGAAGCCGTTGATGCCGTTTGAGCCGCCGGTGTACTCCCGTAGGTCGGTGGCTCTGAATATGAACCGCACGATCTCCGCTGCGGCGATCGTGACGATGGCTAAGTAGTCGGCTCGGAGGCGCAGGGTTGGCACGCCGAGTGCGAAGGCGAATATCACCGCGGCCAGTATTCCGAAGATGATGCCGGTCCACAGTGGCCAGCCGAAGGCGAAGACCGGGATGGCTAGCCCATAGGCGCCCATGGCCATAAAGCCGGCCTGCCCGAAGTTCAGTAGCCCGGTATAGCCGAAGTGAATGTTGAGTCCGATGGCGGCGAGAGCGAAGTAAGCCGCCTCTGGTCGAACCCCGGCCTTGATGCCGTTCTCGAGAATTGTTGCCCAATCCATCAGTTCTAACCGATCCGTTCTCTCTGTCCGAGGATTCCTTGGGGACGAACCAACAAGATGATGACCAGCACCAGGAGGGCGCCGACGCTCTTCAGTTCGGGGGCCACGACGAGTGTCGAAAGCTGTACGAAGAGGCCGACGATGATGCTGCCGACTAGTGCGCCGTAGGCGGTACCGAGCCCGCCGAGGGTCACCGATGCGAACATGAGCAGCAGTAGGTCGAAGCCCATATCCCATTTGACCTGCTGGTCGAGGCCGAAGAGCACGCCGCCAAGGCCGGCTAGCCCGGCTCCGGCGATCCAGATGGTCTGGATGACCCGCTCGACGTCGATACCCGACGACTCGGCCAGGTCTTTGTTGTCCGAAACTGCCCGCATGGCCTTGCCAAGCCGGGTCCTTTGTACGACGAGGGCCACTCCGACCAAGACCAGTGCGGCCAGTACGATCGTGGCGATTTCACGGGGCACGATGGTTACCGGGCCAATCGTGATGCCATCGGTTTGCAGTGTGTACTGGTCGTAGGCCTTGCGGAAGCCGCTGAACTGCCAGAGAACGAAGTAGCGCACCAGGATGCTGAGGCCGATGGAAATCACCAGCATGGCGATGAGGCCGGTGGATCGAGCTCGAAGTGGTCGCCACAGGAAACGATCGTTGGCGCCGCCCAATAAGGCCGTGGCGATCACCGCTAGGGGTGCTGCCAACAGGAAGTGCAAGCCGATGCCGACGTTGAAGGCGTAAGCCAGAACGGCGCCGACGGTTACCAACTCGCCATGGGCGAAGTTGACGAGGCCTGTGGTGCCGAAGATAAGCGATAGCCCGACAGAACACATGGCGATGATCAGGCCGAACTTGAGGCCGTCGACGGTGAGTCGTACCGCGCTTTCCCACGTCGAGGAGCCGGTTTGCACCACGACTGAGCCGTCGCCTTCGACCATGGGGAAGGCCAGCGCTCGTTGCTGGCCATCGACGAGGTTGAACTCCAGGTCGGCGCGGTCGGGGTTGCGCAGCGACACGCCGGCGGGAATGGTGCTGGCGGATAGTGAAGCGGTGTAATCGCCCGGTGCTGGTAGCGCTAGTCGGAACGTTCCATCGGCTCCGGTAACCGCTGTCCCGACTTCGTTCCCATCGGCGTCGCTAATGACGATTTCGACATCGGGTACCGGCACGTTGGTGCCTTCGGCATCGCGATAGCGAATAGTGCCATTGACCGACTCGCCGTCCTCCTGAGCAGCGGCCGCCGAAGCGCCGAATATCAGGAGAAGGGGGAGTAGGAGTAGGGTTAAGATGCTGGCCCTGCCACGAGTTATCACCACGATCGGTGGAGTATAGGTGACCTCTCAGGCCTGACGATACGGAACTTTGCCTATCGGCATGTTTCTACGCGCTATCGCGGTGAGCTAGACCACCTCAAACGCCACTGATTTAGGGCGTCTCGCCGCCTGTCGACATTAATCACCATTGTTGTTGATTGATGCAAAGAAGTGACGTTGTTTAGGTCGTTTGTCGGTTGAAGAGTCCGATCGGCCTATAGGCGCGGTGTCGCACCACTGGTATTAGTGCAGGAATGCACCGCCACCACGGGCTTCACCTCCGCGTTCTCGCCCCGCGCCGCCGCGCCCTGATTCGACGACAACACTCGTCGGCGGTGATTGGCCTGGTTTTGGCCCTGCTGTTCGTTTCGGGTTGCTCGACCGACGAGGAGGCCGAGTTCGGCATCGCCGATGCTGCGGCATCCGACAGCGATGCTGAGCAAGGTTCCGCATCCGATGATGAGTCGGGCGATGGCCAGTCGTCTGGTGACGACACAGCGGATCGGACCGGCGATGGGGACCCCGAGCCTGCCCTGAACTCCGCATTCGACCCGACCGACCGGCTCACGTTCCGTGACCCGGCCGACGATGGCTTTGCGCCGGTGGCCGATGATGAGGCCGAAACCGAACTCGCCGTTCCCCAAGAGCAGCCAGAGCTGAGCGCCCCCGAGGCGGTAATCCCAGCCATCGCCGAGGAACTGGCAGTAGCGCCGGATTCCGGCGAGATTCTTGACGCCATTCAGATCGTCGACAGCCAACAGGATGTGGCGATCGATCGTGATGGGCAGTCCCGCAACTCCTCGGGGGAGTCGGCAACGCTCGATGACGAGGCCAACCTGGCGTGCGCCAATGCTGAGATCGCACTGGGGCATCTCGACGAGGGCCGAGAATCAATCGCAGGCGAACGAATCGCCATCGCCGCACAGCACGCCGCCCAGTCGGGCCAGCCGACGGTGCGCGACTGGGCTGAGCCCCTGCGGTCGGTCAACTCCGGTGACGATCTAGGAACTGGCGACCTGGAGGATCTGGCTGCGCTCGTCGGGTTCATCTCGGCCTGCGCCGAACAGGGGTATGAACTATGAGCTTCATTTCATCCAAGCCCGGCTCCACGAGCCTCGGCTTGCGGGTCGCTTTGGTGGCGGCAGCTGTACTGATGGCAGGCACGGTGGCGGCAGTGGTCGGCCCCGCTGCTCCAGCCGAAGCCATGGTCCACCCAGACACGGTTGATCTGGCCAAGCTGAATATGATCCCCGAGAAGATCTGGGGAGTGTCGGGCAACGATCCTTCGCAAACGCAAACCGAATCTCTCGACACCCTGGTCTGGGACTTTGCTCAGAGCGGCGACCGTATGTTCGTCGGCGGGGCGTTCCTGAACGTGCAAGAGAATCGAACCGCCACGCCGATACCCCAGCCGTTTGTCGCCGCATTCGATGTCGACAGCGGCGACTGGATTTCTACTTGGACACCGGTCATCGACCGTGTTGTCTATGCGCTCGACGTTTTGCCGAACGGTTCGCTCCTACTTGGCGGCGAATTCGAGACGGTGAACGGCACGGCCCGCAATGGTCTGGTCGCCCTCGACCCGCTTACCGGCGCCATCGACCCGACGTTCAGCGGGTCGATCGATCGGCCGTGGTCGATCAAGCGTGGGGTAGTGCGCGATATCAAAGTCACCGGTTCGGAGGTTTATGTCGCAGGCAACTACAGCCACCTTCTCGGGGTGAACGGGTCTCGTTCGCGGACCTACAAGGTTGGACGATTCGACCTGCAGGGAAACATCGACACCGCGTGGAAGCCGCAGGTCACCGGATCCGGGCTCTGGAGCATCGACACCGACCCTGGTCGCAATGAGGTCTACTTCACCGGCTACTTCAGCGCGGTCAACGGCGAAGCCGACACCGGCTACTTCCACACCGTCGACGGGACAACTGGAGCGTCGGTGCCCGGGAAGGTCGAGCTACCCCGCAACTGGCCTCAGTCGCAACCCGAGATGTACGACGTGGCGGTTGGCGACGACCTCGTCTTTGTGCTGGGTGAGCAGCACGTGGCGCAGGTACTCGACGCCGATGATCAGCAGATGCTCGGCTTCTATACCGCAGGGGCCATGGAGGATCAGTTTGTCTCCCCGAACTACTTCGCAGGTGGCGCGTTCCAGGTAGGGGAGAGGATCGGCGATGTGATCTTCGCTGGGTGTCACTGCACCTACTCCACCCGATTCGGTTGGGACGCGTTCTACTCGTCGTTTAGCGGTGAACGTACAACTCACCGTCTGGCGGTGGCGTTCGACGCCTCAACCGGCGAGCTGATCGAAGACTTCATGCCGGACATTCACAGCCCGGCCGATGGCACCTGGGCCTTCGGCAGCGACACCAATGGCTGCCTCTACATCGGTGGTGACTTCCACGTTGGTGGGGTAGACCATGGCGCTTCGGCATGGCTCGGCGGTTTCGCCAAGCTCTGCGGCGATGGTCCTCGGGTGCACGACATGATGATCGACAACGGCGAAGCCTGGCGTTTCGACGACAGCGGGTCCGACCTCGGCACCTCATGGCGAGCCGCGGCCTACGACGACGCGGCGTGGAGCAGCGGTAACGCCCCGCTTGGCTTCGGCGAAGGCGATGAGGGCACGGTTCTGACCTTGGGGAACGTCACATATTACGCCAGGAAGACCTTCCAGTTTGATGGTGTGGTTCCTGACTCGCTGGACCTGCGACTCAAAGCCGACGACGGCGCGGTCGTCTATCTCAATGGAGTCGAGGTGCTGCGAGACAACATGCCCGATGGCATCATCGGCCCCAATACCACCGCTGTCACCTGGCGGTCAGGTGCTGCGGAGGACTTTGCCCGTCACAGCGTCTCCTCTGCTCCGCTGGTGCAGGGATCCAATGTCCTAGCTATCGAATTACACAACGTTTGGGCCGGAAGCAACGACTTGGCTCTCGATGTCCGCCTTGGGGCATCGCAGGATGTTGTCGCGGTGCCGCCTGCCCGTCTGATAGAGCCCGGGTCAACGTGGCGTCACAGCGATTCGTCTGCAGCGGCCGCTCCGGCAGGCTGGCCTGGTGATCTGGCTGGTCTTCCAGAGGCTGCTGCAGAGTTTGGATTCGGCGAGAACGATGAGGTCACCACGTTGGTCGGCGGCCAGGAGACCTACTACTTCGCCCGGAACTTCGAAGTGGCCGGTGTTGGCCAGGTCACCGGGCTCAACATGTGCCTGTTGGTCGACGACGGCGCTGTGGTCTACATCAACGGTACCGAGGTCCAGCGGGTCAACATGCCCGATGGTGCCATCGGGTGGGACACCCGACCGAGCGATTGGATCAGCAACGCCGAGGAGGGCTACGTCGACTATTCGATCGGCGCCGAGTCGCTGGTCGAGGGCACAAACGTCATCAGCGCCGAGGTCCACAATTATTGGCCCGGTAACGGCGACCTGAGCTTCGACCTCTGCCTGGAGACGGTCAACTAGCCCAGGGGTAGAAGTTGAACCGCCGCTCTGACCCGGTCCATGACCGGTTCAGCGATGGCCCTCGCCTTGTCGGCACCGAGTTTCAGAAAGTCGATGGTGGTTGCGTCATCGAGTTCGGCCCGCCGGTCTTGAATGGGGCGGATCAATTCGATGAGCGCCTCGGAAGCGTCGGCTTTCAGTGGCCCGTACTGGGTATAGCCGTCGGCCACCGCCACGGGGTCTCGGTCGGTAGCTACCCCCAAAATCGTCAGCAGGTTCGAAACGCCCGGCTTGTTTTCGGGGTCAAAGCGAACCTCACCATCGTTGTCGGTGACCGCTCGCTTGAACTTCTTGGCGATCTCGGCCTCTGTGTCGGTCAGCAGCACCGTGCCCTGCGGCGAGTCGGACGACTTCGACATCTTGTTCTCCGGGTGCTGCAGATCCATCACCCGAGCCCCCGCTTCGGGGATGCGGTGCTCGGGGATGACAAGCACATCGCCGTAACGGTTGTTGAACCGGTTGGCTAGGTCGCGGGTGAACTCGATGTGCTGCCGCTGATCATCACCGACGGGAACAATCTCGGTGTCGTACAGCAGGATGTCGGCCGCCTGCAGCGCCGGATAGGTAAACAGCGCGGACGAGACGAAGTCGTTGCTTTCGCTCTTATCTTTGAATTGGGTCATGCGTCGCAGTTCGCCGACGGCCGCCACGCACTGCATGAGCCATGCCAGCTCGTTGTGTTCACGAACGTGGGACTGCACGAACAGCACCGACTCTTCCGGGTCGATCCCGATCGACAGCAGGTCCTTGGCTCCCTCGATGGTCGCTCGTTCGATTTCCCCTGGTTCGCGGGGCACAGAAAGGGCGTGTAGATCGACCAGGCAGTAGACGCCGTCGGTGGTTTCTTGGAGCTTGGCCCAGTTTCGCAGCGCGCCGAGATAGTTACCGAGGTGGATGGTTCCGGTCGGTTGAATGCCGGAGAATGCGCGAGGCCGAACGGGCTCAGTGTCCATGGAGACGTAGAATAGGCAATTGGTTACTAGCTTTCCGCCAATTTCGGGTAGAATCACATCGATGTCATTACCGACCGTGTCACCAGAGTCACCAGCCGACTCGCAAGAAGAATCGGCATCGTCGGCTCCGGTATCTTCAGATCAGGCATCGTCGGATGCCGTGCTGGCGGAGCTAGATCCGACAGCATCGACCTCGTATCGGGTGCAGACCGAGCAGTTTGAAGGCCCTTTCGACCTCCTGCTGCACCTAATCCTCAAAGACGACGTCGACCTATATGAGGTCCGGCTGTGTGAAATTGTTGACGCCTACCTTGCCGAGGTGTCCCGGCTGGAGTCCTGCGATCTTGAGATCTCCACCGAGTTCCTGCTGATCGCCGCCACTTTGGTCGAGTTGAAGTGCCGTAGGCTGTTGCCGACCAACGATGATTTCGATCTCGATGAGGAGCTCGGTCTGTGGGAGGAGCGCGACATGCTCCTGGCCCGACTGCTCGAATGCAAGACGTTCAAAGACGCGGCGACGATCCTGGCCGAACTGAAAGAGGCCGCTTCGAAGTCGATCCCGCGTCAGGTCGGGCTTGAAGAGCAGTTTTTGGCTCTTTCGCCGGATCCGCTGGCCGGTATGACGGCTGAGAAGCTGCGGCGAGCTTTTCTGCGCACGGCCTCGGAGAAGCCAAAGCCCGAGGTGTCGCTGGCCCACGTCACACTGGTCAAAGCCAGCGTCACCGACGCCATCGAGGAATTCATCGAGCGGCTGCCACGAAGCGGCCCGATGACCTTCCGCTCACTCACCGAAGGTGTTGTGGAGCGGCTCGAGGTTGTGGTGCGATTCCTGGCGGTGCTCGAACTGTTCAAACAGGGCATGGTCGAACTCGACCAATCCGAGTGCTTCGGAGATCTGACGGTTTCCTGGGTCGGCAACGCAGACGATTCGGAGCTGGCCCTTACCGGAGCGGACCTGTACGAAGGATGAGCGAAAACCGTATCGAGCCGCCTTCGGCCGAGATGCTTACCGAGGCCCGCCGGGCGGTTGAGGCCATGTTGTTGGTGGCGAACGACCCCACCCCCGAGCAGCTTCTGGCCCAGCTGGTAGAGCTGCCATCCGACCTGGTCGGGGCGATGTGCCGCGAGCTGGCCGCTGAGTATGAAACTCAGGGTCGAGGATTTCAGCTGGTGGAGATCGCCGGTGGTTGGCGTTATCAGACACACCCAGACGTGCACCCCTATGTCGAACGCTACGCGCTCGAAGGTATACCCAATCGGCTCTCAAGCGCAGCGCTGGAAACCCTGGCCATCGTGGCCTACAAGCAGCCGATTTCTCGGGGCCAGATCAGCGCCATCCGTGGTGTAAACGTCGATGCTGTACTGCGCACGCTGGTGCAACGCGGATACGTGGTTGAAGACGGCAAGGATGATGGTCCAGGCCAGGCCACGCTGTTTGCTACGACCGACGTCTTCCTGGAAACCCTTGGTCTGATGTCGACCGACGATCTGCCACCACTTGGCGACTTCGTGCCATCGGCTCAGGTGCTCGAAGCGCTGGAGCAAACCCTCAAGATCACCGACGAACCGATCGTGCTCGATGACGAGCCAGCTGCTGAGACTCCAGAAGAACCAGCCGAAGCCACAGAATCGCTTGAGACAGAATCGCTAGACGCCGAATCGCTTGAGGCTCCCGAGTCCGCAGAGCAGCCGGATTCAGTGGAGCAGGTCGAATCCGTAGGCGCTGGATCAAACGGTCACGCTCGGGCCGACGACGAGGCCGAGAATGTATGACGGCCGACCCAGAGCCAGAAGAGTCTGAGCCAGAGAATCCAGCACCGGCCGGGTCGGTAGATCCGGATCCGCCGGGGCGGGAACGGGTGCAGAAGATCATGGCCCGGATCGGGCTTGGCAGTCGGCGGGCTAGCGAGATTCTCATCTCCGAGGGACGGGTGACCGTCAACGGATCGGTGGTGGAACTCGGCGATCGGGTCGGGCCCGATGACGAGCTAGCGGTTGATGGGCGGATCTACTCAACGCTGCCAGATGCCGTCACTTACCTGCTGAACAAGCCGACCGGCGTAGTGACCACGGCGTCTGACCCAGACGGTCGTCCGACCGTGGTCGAATTGGTTCCCTCCGAGCCCCGGGTGTTTCCCGTGGGGCGGTTGGATTTGAACACCTCTGGACTGTTGCTTTTGACCAACGACGGCAGCCTCGCTCACCGCCTCACCCACCCCAGTTTCGGGATCGAAAAGGAGTACCTGGCCGAGGTAAAAGGCCAGGTCAGCCGCAATTCGCTGCGACAGCTGCGCGAGGGCGTTGAGCTCGATGATGGCATGACCTCGCCAGCGAAGGCAGCGCTCGTTGAGTCGAATCTTCTGCGCCTCACTATTCACGAGGGACGCAACCGGCAGGTACGTCGCATGTGCGAGGCCATCGGTCACCCGGTGGTCCGTCTGGCGCGGTCTCGGATAGGGCCGATCGTCGACCAAAAACTGAAGCCCGGCTTCTCTCGACGACTGACCGACGACGAAGTGCTGGAATTGCAACGAGCCGTGGAAACACTCGGGTAGCCTCCGGCAATGGCAGTGCGCGCGCTACGGGGAGCTATTACCGTCGATGCCGACGATCCAGATGAGATCACGCGGCGGACTATCGCTCTTTTAGAGACCGTTTTCGAGCGGAATGACCTTCACGAGCAAGACGTGATCAGCATTCTGTTCACCGTTACCGATGATATTCGTAGCCTCCCACCTGCGGCTGCCGCCCGGAAGCTTGGGCTGACCGATGTGCCGCTGCTTTGCGTTCTGGAAATGCCGAGCGAGGTCGGTCCCGATCTGTGCGTACGGTTGATGCTGCATATCGAGACCGATCGTGCCCGAGACGAACTCCGGCACGTATTTCTCAGAGGCGCCACGGTGCTTCGCCCGGAACTCGCCGAGCCTGGCGATGACACGCTATGAGGTCCGCCATGACTTGCCGTACCTCCGGTGTCTGAGCCGGTGTCTGAGTTGACGGCTCAAGCAGCGCCGCGGCGAGCCAATGTCATGGGAACCGGCCTGATCGGCGGTTCGATCGGGCTTGCCATGCGAGCCAAAGGTTGGCATGTCTCGGCATGCGACACCGACCAGGACGTGGAGCGTCACGCGCTGGCCGCCGGTGCGGCCGATCAGATCGGCCTCGATCCCGATGCCGAGGTTACGGTCATCGCCGCTCCGGTTGGAGCGATCGCCGAGCTAGCCAAGCGAGCCTTGGCCGAGACCTCGGGATCGGTGACCGATGTCGGGTCGACTAAAGCCGACATCTGCCGCGACATCAACGACCCCCGGTTCGTCGGCGGCCACCCGATGGCCGGATCCGACCAGGACGGCATCGCCGGCGCCCGGGCCGACCTGTTTCAGGGAGCGATGTGGGTGCTAACACCGGGAGAATCGACATCGGAGGCGGCATTCGCCACCGTACGGGCGCTGGTTCGTTCGTTTGGGGCCGAATCGATCGCTCTGGCGCCGAAGATCCACGATGAGCTGGTGGCCCAGGTCAGCCACGTCCCGCACCTGACATCGGCCGCGCTGATGAACCTGGCCGACAGCTCCTCGGTTGAGCACCGACCCCTGCTGCGGCTGGCCGCAGGCGGATTCCGGGACATGACCCGGATCTCGGCCGGTCGACCGGCGATCTGGCCCGACATCTGTGTGGCCAACCGTGAAGCCATCGTCATCGGTCTCGATCGGCTGATCGGAGCCCTGAGCACCACTAGGAAGCTCGTAGACTCTGGCGATCGAGCCGGCCTCTACGAACTGCTCGACACCGCCAGGACCGCTCGGATGAATTTGCCGGTTGGCTATGGCCAGGTCGACAACGTGGCCGAACTTGCGGTTCCAATTCCCGACCGCCCGGGCGAGATCGCGGCCATCGCCACCCTGGCTGCCGAACTGGACGTCAACATCCTCGATCTAGAGATCAGCCACTCCGGCGAGGGCCACAAGGGCGTCATGACGCTCATCGTCGATGCTGCAATCGCTGAACGTTTGGTCGGAGGTCTGATGGCTCGCGGGTACCGTCCGACACTACGCGAGCTGGAATGAGTGTCGGTGCAAATAGGAGCGAAGCGATGACCGCTGATCTGACCGTGATCGCCATCGATGGACCTGCCGGTTCCGGTAAGTCAACGGTGGCTCGGCAGTTGGCTGAGAAACTCGACCTGGAGTATCTCGATACCGGTGCGATGTACCGGTCGGTGACCTTTGCAGTGTTGGCCCGCGGCGTCGACCCCGATGACGAGGAACGGGTGGCCGAACTATGTCGAGAGGTCAGCATCGACCTGGCTGGTGACGGAACGGTCGTCGTCGACGGCGTCGATGCCACCACCCAGATCCGTGGCCCCGAGGTATCACGCTCGGTGTCTGCAGTCTCTGCCAATCAGGCGGTGCGAACCGAACTGGTTTCCCGGCAGCGGGAATGGACCAGGCGCCGAGGCGGGGGAGTGCTCGAAGGCCGCGACATCGGCTCCGTTGTGTTTCCCGACGCGGCGCTGAAGGTCTACCTCACCGCCGACCCTGAGGTTCGGGCCGCCAGACGGGCCCGAGAGGTAACCGACCTCGACTACGACGAAGTAGCCGCTGATCTGGCTCGACGAGACTCATACGACTCCGGTCGGGAACACGATCCGCTGCGTCAAGCCGACGGTGCAATCGTCTTGGACACTACCGGCATGACGATCCAAGAGGTCGTGGCCGACCTGGTAGAGCGAGTGAGAGCGTAGCTGTGAGCCAGCAGGTAGAAGCTGCGGCGATGGGAACCGGGGGTCGCCTCGGCTATCGAGCGTTGCAGAAGGTGGCGCTGCTCCTAGCCCGGGCTCTGGTTCGCGTCTCGGTTTCCGGTCAGGAACATGTGCCGACAAGCGGCGGCTTTATCCTCGCTCCCGGTGGGCATCGTTCGATTCTCGATACCCCCATGGCTGGCCTAGCCAGCCCTCGAATACTGCGGTTCATGGGAGCGGAGAACTACTTCAAGATCCCGGGACTGGGCGTGTTCTTGCGGACCCTTGGCGGCTTCCCGGTGGAACGTTCGATGACCGATCGGGCCGCGCTGCGACTCTGCGAAGAAGTACTGCGCAGCGGCGAGCCACTGGTCGTCTTCCCCGAGGGCACCCGGCAGGAAGGCCCAATCGTGCAACCTCTAAAGCAGGGAGCGGCGTTCCTGGCCTGTCGAGCCTCGGTGCCGATCGTGCCGGTCGGGATCGGCGGCGCCCAGCGAGCGATGCCAAAGGGTGCTCGCTATATCCGGCCTTCCAAGGTGGCCATCATCGTCGGCGAACCGATTCACCCTCCGGGGCGAGTCGACGGGGAACGGGTTAAACGTTCGACGGTCAGCGATGTTTCTGACGAGCTGCGAGAGCGGCTGCAGGAGTTGTTCGACGAGGCCCAGATCAGCGTCGGGGCCTAGCGGTTCTCGCTGCTCCCCAATCGGGTTAGAGCGTTCCTAGAACGTCGGAGGCGCCGATCTTACGATCGTGTAGGGCCGGCCGGTCGGTAGGCGAGCCGCCGAGGGCCAAGGTGGCCACCACGTCGACCGCGCTCAACAGTTCGCGTAGATTGCGAGGTGGAGGAAAGTACTCGTCCTCTTCGGTTATCTGCACTTCCTCGACCCCGGATGCCGGATTGAGGAAATCGATGACTGCGGCGACCACATCTTCGGGGGCTGACGCTCCAGCGGTTACCCCAATGGTGCCTGAAAGGTCGTTCGGCAGCTCGTCAGGGCCGTTGACCCGAAACACCCGGGCGCAGCCCGCTTCGGTGGCCAACTTAGCCAGAGCGTTTGTGTTCGAACTGTTCGCCGATCCGATCACCACGAAGGCATCGCAACGATCGGCCGTGGCCATCAACGCCGATTGCCGGTTGGTTGTGGCGAAACACAGGTCTGAGCGATTGGGGGTGAACAGATCGGGGTAGCGGGCCGCGGCGGCGTCGGCCACGTCGCTCCAATCGCGGTGGCTGAGCGTGGTTTGAGCCAGCAGCGCGGTCGGTTGGTCGAAATCCGGAAGGGCCGCGACCTCTTCGACACTCTCGACCCTATGGATGGCTTCGGGAGCCACTGCCATCGTGCCGACAGCTTCTTCGTGCCCTTCATGGCCGATATAGACGATCTGATAGCCCTTACCGGCCCGAACCTTGACCTCGTGGTGGACCTTGGTCACCAGCGGGCAAACCGCGTCGACCACGTAGTTGCCACGCTCGCGGGCTGATGTGACAACCTCAGGTGCCGAGCCATGAGCCGACAGCATGATCGGCTGACCCGGCGGAACCTCGTTGATGTCGTCGACGAAGATCACGCCGCGGTCTCGGAAACGGTCGACAACGAGCTTGTTGTGAACAATCTCGTGGTAGCAGTACACGGGCGGCTCGAAGGCTCGCACCATCCATGCCAGAGCCTTGATAGCCATCTCAACGCCGGCGCAGAAGCCTCTTGGAGCGCACAGCAAAACCTTGTCAACCATCAGCCCATTATGGGCCTGCCGGCCGCCGAAAGCGGTACCGGGGTCGAGCGTTTACCCTCCGGGCTGGAGACCGGATGCAACTCGATGTGTTGCGAACGGCGCCGCTATGGGGTAGGCGCCACTATCCTGGATCGGTGGTAGTTCCCCAGGTCGTCGCAGTGCAGCCGGACTCCCCGGCTCAGCGGGCCGGGGTAGTTGTTGGTGACTCGTTGAATCTGATCAACGGCGAGCAGCCACGGGATGTGATTCGTTACCAGCTGCTGGTCGATGAGCCGGAGATAGCGCTTGAGGTTGAACGTGGCGGGTTAACCCGAACGTTCGAGATATCCAAGCGAGACGGCGAGCCGCTCGGCATCGAAGTGCAGTCGGCGGTGTTCGACCAGATTCGAACCTGCGATAACCACTGCAGCTTCTGTTTCATCTACCAACTGCCGCCAGGGATGCGCCGCAGCCTGTACCTGAAGGACGACGACTATCGCCTGTCTTTCCTCTACGGCAACTTCACAACCCTGACCCGATTTACCGAGGCCGACCTAGAACGGGTCATCACCGAACGGCTCTCTCCGCTGTACGTCAGCATCCATGCCACCAACCGGGAGAAGCGCACCGAACTGCTGCGCAACCGTCGCGGTGCTACCAGCCTGCGGTGGCTACGAGCGTTGCTCGACGCCGAGGTTGAGGTGCACGGCCAGGTTGTGGTGTGCCCCGGTGTAAACGACGGCGAAGTCCTGGCTGAGACACTGCTCGGCGTGCTCGACGAATACCCCGAGCTGCTATCGCTGGCGGTTGTCCCCCTTGGAGTCAGCGACCATTCCAACGAACCGACCATGCGGTTCCACACCGAAGTCGAGGCGGCGACGGTGATCGACATCGTCGAGGAGTGGCAACAGATCTACCTCGAGCAACTCGGCCGACGGCTGGTCTACGCCGCCGACGAGTATTACCTGCTGGCCGATCGGCCCTTCCCACAAGCGGAGAGCTACGAAGGCTTCGCCATGCACGAAGACGGCATCGGCATGGCCCGCACCTTCGAACTGGAATTCAACGGCGAGACCGAGCACGCCGTCACGCCAGCCGCTGGCTTCTTCTCCTGGGTCGACGGTGCCCCAGCCGAGGGTTACCGAGCCGCCAGGCTGGCCACCGAGGTCGACGAAGACGGTGCTCCGGCAAACTCCCAGATACCAAGTTCCCAGCCCGCAAACTCACAGCCGGTGAGTTCACAGGCGGTCAATTCACAGGCGCCAAGCTCACAGCCGGTGATGCTGCAATCCAGAGCGGCGAAGAAGGCCGCCGCCAATCGACCGATCGGCATTCTGACCGGGTCCTATGGGGCCCGCATCCTCGAACCGCTCGTCGACTCGGTCGATCGTTCCGATGTGCGGCTGATTCCGGTCGAAAACCGGTTCTTCGGCGGCAACATCGGCGTTACCGGACTTATGGTCGGCGAGGATATTGCTCGGCACTTGGCCGAACAGCCGGAGGGGCATCGTTATCTGCTCCCCGATGTTTGCCTCTCTGGTGGCTTGTTTCTCGATGGCACCTCGCCCGAGGATCTGCCTCGTCCTGTCGAAGTCATCAGCACTGATGGCATTTCTCTCAAAGTAGCCCTCGAAGTGGGGCGGAAGTAGCACGATGGCTCGTCTTGGTGAAGTAGTAATCGTTGGTCGGCCGAACGTCGGAAAGTCGACCCTTATGAACCGGATCCTCGGTCGCCGAGAGGCGATCGTCGAGGAGAAGCCGGGTGTAACCCGCGACCGTAAAGAGGTAGAGGCGGAGTGGCAGGGCCACGAGTTCCGTCTTGTCGACACCGGCGGTTGGTTGGCCAAGGGCACCGAACTCGACGACAAGGTGTCGCTCCAGGCCGAGGCGGCGTTCGCTTCGGCCGACGTGATCTTGTTTGTGGTCGACGCGTCGATCGGGATCACCGAAGAAGACAGCCAGGCCGCTCGTCAGCTTCGCGACACCAAGATCCCGTTGATCCTGGTGGCCAATAAGGTCGACGTCGACGCTCACGAGTCGAACATCTGGGATCTGGTCAGCCTTGGCATGGGCAACCCATTTCCCGTCAGCTCGATCCACGGCAGGGGAGTGGCCGATCTGCTCGATGAAGTCATCAGCCTGCTGCCGGAGTCGGAGCAAGACCCCGAGGATGAGGAGGAAGAGCCGGAGCGAATTTTCAGTATCGCTCTGGTCGGTCGGCCAAACGTCGGCAAGTCGACGTTGTTCAACCGGTTGATCGGCGAGGAGCGTTCGGTGGTCCACGACATGCCGGGCACCACAAGAGACACCGTCGACACCGTGGTCGATACCGAGATCGGCGTTGTTCGATTTATCGACACTGCGGGTATGCGGCGCAGAACTCGAGTCTCCGACGACACCGAGTACTACTCGGTGGTGCGGTCGCTGAAAGCGGTCGACAAGGCCGATGTGGCGCTGCTGGTGGTCGACGCCAGCGAGGGCGTGACCCAACAGGATCAGCGTCTCGCCGAACGGGTTGACGCCGCCGGTTGCCCGACGATCGTGATCCTTAACAAGACCGATCTGTTGACCACGGCCCAGCGCGAGGATCTGACCGATCAGATGGCTCGCAAGCTCAGCTTCCTTCCTGAGGCCGGGGTGCACCGAATCTCGGCATTGAGCGGCAGGGGAGTGCAAGCGTTGCTGCCGTCGCTGCGAGGCGCACTCGATGCCTATCAGACCAGGGCACCCACACGGAAGGTCAACGACGTCATTCGTCGGGCACAGCAGCACCAACCCGCTCCCCACGGAGCCAGGGTGCTTTACGCCACCCAGGGAGCCACCGATCCGCCTACGTTTACGCTGTTCGCCAACAAGGCGATCTCCGACCACTATGTGCGCTATTTGGAGCGGATGTTGCGGGAGAGCTTCGATTTCGGCCCAACGCCGATAAAGATGCGCGTTCGTAAGAGAAGCGAATAAGTACGGTCTTTCACTACCGTCTAACGGCTGAATATGGGGTGTTTACGGTGGTTTCGGTCGACTACCGGCTGGTAAGGCACTGGCTCGATCCGTACCGAGGCTGAAGTGGCTTGGTTGATCTGGTCGGCTCTCCAGCATTGGCCACAGTTGTAGCGGTAGCCTTACGAAGATGGATCGGCTCCTACCCGCCCTAGCTGCCGTGGTTTGTGGCGCAGCCGCGGTCTTTTGGATTCGAGCGACCATCGACCGTCAGCGGGTAGCCCATCGGCTGGCTGGCGAGCAGATCGATCCCGATCTGTGGCGTTTGGCCAACAACGACTATCGCCGAGATTTCCAGACCTCTATATTTACCGTGATCGCCACTCTGGCTTTGGTCATCGTGGCGGTAGCTCAAATCGGGTTCTGGCCTGCAGCCGCAGTTTCGCTGCTGGCGGTGCCGTCCGCTGTGGCGCTGGCTCGGCGAGATAACCAAACCGAAATCGCCCGTATCGCCGCCGACCGAGCCGAGGTCGAGAAGCGGGCCAGGGAAGTGCTGACTCAGGAAGAGCTGGCCCCGTTGCAGTGGGCTGCACGCCTGGCTCCTTCGGATCTGCCGGACCTACCTGGCTTCGATATCGGCCAGGCTTACCAGGCTTCCAGCGGCGCGATGGCTGGCGACTTCTACGACGTGTTCA
>JBOEHD010000111.1:0-31001 GCA_050633745.1 Acidimicrobiales bacterium | reverse complement strand
TAGTTCAGGAGGTTCTCTTGCGAGTGAGAAGAGGACTAAAAACCTTCCAGCCAGGAAACCTTGAGGGCTGGCTGAGCCGTATCACCACCAACGCGTACCTCGATCGGGTTCGCAAACAGAAGCGACGCCCAACGGTCCCACTGCCCGATGAACCAGACCGGGTGATGATGGGCAGCCCCGATATCGAATCGGAGATGGCAGCGAGCGACCTGCCCGATCATCTACAGGCACTGTTGATGGACCTGCCACCCGATTATCGGGCTGCGGTGGTCCTCAAAGATGTTCTGTCGTTCTCCTATGAGGAGATCTCCGACATCGTGGGCGCCCCGATAGGAACGGTCAGGAGCCGGATTCACCGAGGTAGGGGCAGACTTCGGGTGGCGTTGACGTCATGACCGAGCCCATTCAGGAAGAACCGTGGGAGAGCGAGATCGGATCGATGCTCGGCTCTCTGCCAACGGTTGAGCCCCCTGCCGGGTTTATCGACTCCGCCCTCGACCACCGTCCACTGCACGCCGGTCGGATCGTGCTGGGGCTGCTGGCGCTCTCGATGCTGGCGTTCTCGCTGGCTGTCGCCACCGATGCGGCTGGTCGAAGCCGAATCACACCGGACCTCGATGACCTGGCCCAACGGCACAGCACCGCTGTGCGGGCCGGAGTCTTCCCTGAGGGTCTTGGTGATGACTATCGAATCGATACACCGGTGGCCATGCCCGATGGATTCGAGCGCACCGGCAACTTGGGCGCCGAGGACCTCCGTCAGGCGGTCTATGCCAAGGGCGATACGTCGGTATCGGTGTTCGTCCAGGACGGTAGGCCACTATGGGACTCTCTGCCGGCTGAGGGCCGCGGCGAAATCGATGGGCTAGCGGTTTGGATCGACCCCAATCGTCAGGTAATCCTGGTCGAAGCATCGAATGAGACGGTGACCATCGTTGGTCTGCCGGAATCCGAGCTCGACGACGTCCTACGAGAAGTACCCCGCAACGGTCGAGGTTTGCTCGAACGCCTGCAGGGTACGGTCAGATCTATTACCGAGCAGCTTGGTTACCCGCAGCTCGATAACTGAGACTGCACTTGGACCGGCTGAAAGACTGCCTAAATCGCTAGCCAGCGAGAGCGNNCCCCAGACCCCGTGATCGATCCGGTTGGTCAGGGCGTATTCCAGACACGGTTCTTGCGAGGGACAGGCAGCGCAGATCTTTTTGGCCACTTCGACCCCTACGCCGTCGCTCGGAAAAAAGAGGCTCGGCGGTTGTTCGTTGCAGCTACCTTCGGCCATCCAATTGCTTTCCATGTCATATAAGACGTCGGAGTAGGCCATTTGGTTCCCGGATAGGTCAAATGATTCAGAAATCTTTTTCGTTCTGCCTGTTTTGGGGGCTCTGAGCGGCATTGCCGACTCCTCCTGAGGTGAGAACTACAGTCTGACTGACCAGCTGATGGAGGCCCAGAGCCGAAACCCCTGTGGGGGTGGGTCGTTCGGCCGACAGATCAGGCTCGGGCTCGGGTTGGATGTGGGCTCGGCGGTGGGGCTTGGATCCAGACTAAGGGCGCGGCTTGGGGTGATTGAGCTCAAACCGAGGCCCAGACCATTAGAATCGCCGATTATGACTGATTTCGAGCCCGAAGAAGACCTGCCTCCGGTCGCCCATGTCACCTTGGTCTATAACGGGCCCGTCGCACCTCACTGGGAAATGAAGCCGCGCTACGGCGACCAGAAGATGCTGGACGAGTTCTGGACCCGGGTGAACGCCCGGTTGCTACTCCTGCCCAAGCATGATCCACAGTTCCGTCGCAATCGTGAGCGGGTCAATCGTGATGCCGAGCGTGAGCTCATCATCTGCGACTGGGACCTCGGCGACGACGATGCCGAAACCACATCAACCGTGGTCGCGGCCCCCGGAGCTGTTGTAGCTCCCGCCGAAGAGGTCGTCGAAGAGGCTGCAGCTGTCGAAGAGGTAGTCGCGGAAGAAGTAGTTGCTGAAGAGGAAGCGGCGGTCGAAGAGACCGAGGTCGTTGCTGAGGCAGCAGCCGACGAGGCCGAAGCCGCCGAAGAAGCGGCTGAACAGCCGGCCGGACAGAGCTAGTGGGCTCACCATCGGCGCAGCGACTAATCGGCGTCGATCTAGGTGGCACAAAAATCCTTGCTAGGGGTATAGACCCCAAGACTGGCAAGGCATCCGGCAGGGTTAAGAACGTAACTCCCGCTGGCCCCGACGCGGTCTTGGACGCCCTGGTGAAGACGATCACTGCGGTGGATGCCTGGCCAGAAGCGGTCGCGGTCGGGATTGGTGTCCCTGGTTTTGTCGATGCCGACGGTGTGGTGGCCAAGTGCCCCAACATCGAGGGCTGGGACCAGCCGGTTCCGGTTGCCGCTGAACTCAGCGAGCGTCTGGGCAAGCCGGTGGTCGTAGCCAACGACGTCAACTGCGGTGTCGTGGCAGAACATCGACTGGGCGCAGGCAAGGGAATGAACGACCTTCTGGCCGTTTTTGTAGGCACCGGTGTCGGTGGCGGTCTGGTTATTAACGGTGAGCTGGCGACCGGTAAGCGGGGCATGGCGGGCGAGATCGGCCACGTAACGGTGCAACCGGGCGGTCGACCGTGCGGCTGCGGTGGCCTAGGCCACCTGGAGTCATACGCAGGCCGTGCCGGTATTGACGCCGAGATCCGACGCAGGGTCAAAGCGGGTAAGCGAGAGCTGCTGTTCGACCTGGCCGGTGGTGGCCCCATTAAGTCCCGCCACCTGGCGCGCGGCTTGGACGACGACGACGCCACCACGATCGAATTGCTCGGTGAAGCTGCCGACGCTCTGGCTTTAGTGCTCGGTAATACCGCGTCGCTATTGGACCTACCGCGGGTCGTGCTCGGCGGCGGCGTCGTCGACAAGCTAGGTCAGCCGTTTCTCGATCAAATCTCCGCCTCACCTCGTTTTGGTGGGTTCGGCCCTGAGTTTGTCGAGCTCGTCGCCGCACAGCGCATCGATGATGCCGGAGCGGTCGGTGCCGCGGTGCTGGCCGCTGATCGTCTAGCCCTCACAAGCTGAACAAGCTCAAGAGTCCGTAGACGGCGATACGCGTTTATTGACGCGCCGAAATAGTGGTTGGATCCCTTACCGCGACCCGGCTCAAGCCGATGGGCAGGTGAGCACGCAGAGGATGGAGAACGCGGCTAGGTTCTACATGCAGGAACATTCGAAGGCCAGCAATGCTGGATCGAACTCAGGCTGCCTACAGAGTTCTTCAAAGTTGATGAGCGTCGGTCGCCAACGTTTCGAGTAGCTCCGGGTTGGTTGGTCCGACATTCGCAGCCCTAGGGCCGGAGCGCTCAAGACTCCCGCAAGTAGTTCAGACAAGCTATTCGCCAGTGGCTATTGATGATTCATCAGTGGCAATTGACCACCGTGTGTAGATGAAACGTAGAGATGAGTGGCCGATCCCAATCGGCCGTGGAGGATTGTTAACCGTTGACCGACCCTGAGGAAACTCCGCAGAGGCGCTACCTCAATCGAGAGCTCTCGTGGCTCGACTTCAACTCGCGCGTCTTGGCCCAAGCCGAGGATCGCCGTTTGCCGCTGTTGGAGCGGCTCAAGTTCTGCGCCATCTACGCCTCGAACCTCGATGAGTTCTTCATGGTCCGCGTCGCCGGTCTCAAAGACCAGGTCGCCGGTGGCGTCACCACCGCCCCGCCAGACGGTCTTAGCCCCCTAGCTCAGCTGGCGGAGATCCGCAGACAGGTCGACGCTCAGGCAACCAGACTGCAGCGAGTCGAGGTCTACGACCTCATCCCGGCGCTGGCCGACGAGGGAGTCGGTCTGCTCGACTGGGCACAGCTTGGCCTGGCCGACCGCAAACGAGTCACCGGCGAGTTCGAGAACCATATCTTCCCTATTCTCACGCCGCTGGCCGTCGACCCTGGTCACCCATTTCCTTACATCTCCAGTCTGTCATTGAACGTCGCCGTGCTGGTGGTCGACCCCGACACCGGGCAGCATCGTTTCGCCAGGATCAAGGTTCCGCCATCACTGCCTCGTTTCGTCGCCCTTCCGGACGATCGGTTTGTGGCCGTCGAACAGGTAATCGTGGCTCACCTCGACCATCTGTTCCCCGGCATGGACGTTGTTGGTGGTTGGCCGTTCCGAGTCACCAGGAACGCCGACCTCACCCTCGACGAGGACGCCGAAGATCTGTTGGAAGCGGTTGAGTTAGAACTGCGCCGCCGTCGCTTCGGTCGAGCTATTCGACTTGAAGTCGGCGATGACATGCCAGAAGAGGTGCGAGACCTGCTGCAGCGTGAGCTGGATCTCGACGAGGAAGACATCTTCTCCTACCTCGGTGGGCTCGACGCCACTGGCTACTGGCAGTTCCAAGCGCTCGATCGTGGCGATCTGAAAGGCAAGCCGACACCGGGCACCGTGCCGAAACGGCTCAAAGATCTCGAGAGCAGTCGAGATCTCTTTAGCAGGATCAGCCGAGGCGACATCCTGCTGCATCACCCGTATGAGTCTTTCGGTTCCTCGGTTACCGAGTACGTGCGCATGGCCTCGGAAGACCCCGATGTGATGGCGATCAAGATCACGCTCTATCGAACCTCTGGCGATAGCCCGATCATCGATGCGCTGATTAGCGCGGCCGAGCAGGGTAAGCAGGTCGCGGCCCTCGTCGAGTTGAAAGCCCGGTTCGATGAGGAGGCCAACATCACCTGGGCCCGCCGTCTTGAAGAGGCTGGCGTGCACGTGGTCTACGGCCTCGTCGGCCTCAAGATTCACTCCAAGATTGTGCTGGTGATTCGGAACGAGTCCGAGGGCATCCGCCAGTACTGCCATGTTGGAACCGGCAACTACAATCCCAAGACAGCCCGGATCTATGAGGACATCGGCGTTCTCACCGCCTCACCGGCGGTTGGCGAAGACCTGACTCAGCTCTTCAATTTCCTCACCGGCTACGGGCGCGACATGTCGTATCAGCGGCTGCTAGTGGCGCCAAACACATTGCGCCGTTCGCTCGATGAGTTGATCGGTGCAGAGATCGCGGCGCCAGCGGGGACCGGGCGAATCATCTTCAAGATGAACAGCATGGTCGACTCCAAGATCATCGATCGGCTCTATGAAGCCAGCCAAGCGGGGGTTCAGATCGACCTCATCGTGCGCGGCATCTGCTGTCTGATACCCGGCGTGCCAGGCATGTCGGAGAACATTCGGGTCAAGAGCCTCGTCGGTCGCAACCTCGAGCACTCCCGGGTGTACTACTTCGCCAATGGTGGCGCCCTGGAGGGGGAGGAATCGGTAGGCGAGTCGATGGGGCTGGAACGGTTCTATCTCGGCTCGGCCGACCTGATGCCCAGAAACCTGAATCGTCGGGTCGAGGTCTTGCTACGAGTGGACGACGCTGAATGCCAGCGACGGCTGCACGAGATTCTCAACATCAACATGGAAGACACCGCCCTGTCTTGGCACCTCGGTCCCGATGGCACGTACCACCGGACCGGCGGCGACGTGAACGCCCACGACACCTTCGAGCGGCTTGCCGCCGAGCGGGTCGAAGCGGTCGCAGATTCGACGGTCGTTCCGGCTATCAGTCCCGCCGATCGGCTTCGGCAGTTCCTGCCGCGGCGCCGCAGCAACTACTAGGCAAATTCCCAGCGCCGCAGGCGCGCAAATTCCCAGCGCTGCAGGCGTTTGCCTATACGGTTTAGCTATGGAAACTTCCTCCCCGATCAGGGCTTCGGGCTGCCTGGTTTACCGGGTGGTGCCAGGCGACGGTGCCGACAGTACCGAGGTGTTGGTGGCCCACCGGCCGCACTACGACGATTGGGACTTCCCGAAGGGAAAGTTGGAGGACGGCGAAACCGACCTTGAATGTGCCGTTCGCGAGACGGAGGAAGAGACCGGTTTCACCGGTGAGATCGGCGAGGAACTGCCGACGGATCATTACGTTGTTGGTGATCGCCCCAAGACCGTTCGGTGGTGGCTGATGCGCCAGACCGGGGGCGCGTTCGTCGTGAACGATGAGGTCGACGAGGTCCGATGGGTGACCGCTGAGGAAGCGGTCGAGTTGCTCTCCTACGAACATCCGAAGTCGCTCCTGGCCCACCTGCCCGCAGCGAAGTAGCCACGTTGGCCAGGGCTTCGATCTGGTGGCCGACGCCGGCCCGGCCGGAATCGCACTTCACCGCCGATGAGCTTTCGGCATCGGACCGCTATCACCGCCCGCTCCGCAGGGTGGCGTTGCTAGCGATCTTGGCCAAGGTTGCTCTGCTGTTGATCGCCGCTTGGATTGGCTCGGGGCTGGCTACAGCTAGTTCGCTTGCGGTGTTCGACGAGCAGCTTGCATGGTTCGAAGCGGTAATCGCCGAACCGGTATTGTTCGGCGCGGCGTTTGTGGTGTTGGCGGTTCGGCTGCCAGCGGTGGTGTCTGATGCCTGGTTTGAATTCCGATTCCGGCGGGGGATCGAGGGTTACAAGCCGCTCCCCGTGCTCTGGTTCGTGCTGACAACGGTTGTGTTGGCCATCGGTAGTTGGGCGGCGCTGGTTGTGATCGTCGGTCTTGGCTACCGGTTGGCGGTGGCCAATGACAACTGGCCGATGCTGCTTGGCGGGGCCATCGTCGGCTTGGCGTTGGTCTTTGCGGTCGGCGAACGTTGGCTGCGTCGACTCATGCCAGGCGGTGAGCGCCCGCTGCCGGCTGACGAGACCCAGGCTGACGGCCCCCAGTCGGCTGACGATTTCGGGGCTGACGATTTACTGGGGCCTCGCCTCTTGACCTTGGCCAAGCGGATGGGGATCGCCGATCCGGTCTTTGCTCTCGGCGCAGCTAACGGCGGCCCGCGCCGCCTTCCGGCCGGGGTGGTTGGCGGCGCAGGCGAGGAAGTCGAGTCACCGAATGCCTGTGCTGTCGGCATCGGTCCGAACCGGCGGGTCGTACTGACAGAAGCGCTGCTGGCCGAGGACCCGGGCACGGTTGACTTCGTCGTCGCTCACGAACTGACTCATTTGGCCCGGCGTCACCTGCTGGTGCAGACCGTGCTCCGAGTGGCCTTCCAGCTGGTGGCCCTGGCCGTGGTTGCAGTTGTTGCTAGCGGCGATGTTCCCTGGCGTTGGTTTGGCATGCGAGCCGTCGACCCGCTGGGCCTACCCCTGCTGGCGCTGGTTCTGTTGGCCGTCGATGGCGTGATCCAGCCGCTCGCCGCTTGGGTATCGCGAGTTCAGGAGCGCTCAGCCGACTCGGGAGCGATCGATGCTGTGGGGCCGCTTCGTCTCGACGCCGCCCGAGACCTCTATACCTCGGCCAGCGCAGATCTCGACCCGCCGACGTGGATGCGGTTCTTGGCCGAGCATCCATCGCCGCCGGAGCGGGTCGAGTTCCTGGCTCGGCATCATCGCCAATAGCGTCCGCCGGCAACTCTGTTCTCTGTGAACAAGCGGGTTTCACCCATTGGTTGGTCTGCTGTTTACCTGGAATTTACCTTAACCAGGCCCCTCGGTAACCTCTCGTCCGTAACTTGAGCCTCGAAGCGAACGCCCGACACACGGTTGGGCTGATCCGAGGAGAGGTTCCTTTGAGAGCAATGAAATTGGCCAAGTTGCTGGGCCTGATTTTGGCCCTGACGTTTGTGGCCGCGGCGTGTACCTGGGATTCGAGTCAAACCACAGAATCGGCCAGTGATTCGAATGATGAAGCGGCGAGCGATATCGATTGTGCCGCAGGCAACGTGAATGTCTCCGGCTCATCCACCGTCGAGCCCGTCAGCCGCAAGGCGGCCGAGCTCTACGAGGATCTATGCCCCGACACGCTGGTAAACGTCGACGGTCCCGGAACCGGTGACGGCTTCAAGCTGTTCTGCGCCGGCGACACCGACATCTCAAACGCATCCCGGGCTATCAAGGCCTCCGAGGCCGAGACCTGCGCCGACGCCGGGATCGAATTCACCGAACTGAAAATCGCCTTCGACGGCATCGCAGTGATGACCAACCCAAACAACACGGCGATTGAATGCCTGAGCTTCCCCGACCTGTATGCCCTGCTCGGCGGCGAGAGCGAAGGCTTTGGCAACTGGAGCGACGCAAACGACATCGCCGCTGCTCTCGGCTCAACGGTCGCTCCGTATCCCGACGAACCGCTGCAGATCAGCGCACCGGGTACCGAATCCGGCACCTACGACAGCTTCGTTGAGATCGTGCTCGAACACATCGCCGAAGAACAGCAGGGTGAAGACGCTCAAGTCATCCGCCAGGACTTCTCCGGCAACGCCGACGACAACGTCATCATCGAAGGCATAGGCGGCGCTGACACCAGCCTGGGCTGGGTCGGCTTCGCATTCGCCGCCGAGAACACCGACCGAGTCAAGACCATCGAGGTCAGCGAGGAAGCCGGTGGGGCCTGCGTCTCTCCTACCGTCGAGACCATCGCCGATGGCTCCTACCCGGTGAGCCGGGCGCTGTACATCTACGTCAACAACGGCAAGGTCGCCGACAACCCGGCGCTGGCCGGCTACCTCGACTACTACCTGGGCGATGGCTACACCGAGTCGGTCACCAAGGCCTTCGGGACAAGCGGATACGTCGAACTGCCCGCCGACCAGCTACAGGCAGCCAGGGACGCCTGGGCCGCGGCTCAGAGCTAGACGATGGCTACAACAAACCTGCCACCGGGATCACTAGACCCGGCTGAAGCGCTGGCTGGCAACAGCCGCCGCCAAGCACGAGAGAAGATCATCAAGGGCGGGGTGGCGGCCGCTGCATTCACGTCGATCCTGATCAGCTTCGGAATCGTCGGCTCGCTGATCTACCGGGCCGCGCAGTTCGTCGGCGGCCTACTTAGCCCCGGCCAAAACGACCTGGCCGAAGCAAGCGAGCCGATCGGTCTCAGCAATCTGTGGTCCGACCAGTGGGCGCCTCGATTCTTCGAATTCGATGTCAAGACCCTGCTGTTCGGCAGCATCATCGTCACCATCGTGGCGATGGCCGTTGCCACACCGATCGGACTGGGAGCAGCGGTATATCTTTCGGAATACGCAAGCCCCCGAGTCCGCAAAATTCTGAAGCCGATCCTTGAGGTGCTGGCCGGAATCCCTTCGGTGGTACTCGGCTTCTTTGCCCTGCGGTGGATCTCACCCAACTTGGTTCAGAAGCTCTTTGATGCGCAGGGGCAGAGTTTGCTAGCCGCCGGTCTCGGCGTTGGATTGCTCACCATTCCGCTGGTGGCTTCGATCTCAGAGGACGCCATGCGCTCGGTTCCCAATGCGCTACGCCAAGCTTCCTCGGGCCTCGGAGCGAGAAAGAAGACCACCACATTGTCGGTTGTCGTTCCGGCCGCAGTGTCGGGACTTGTGGCCGCGCTGATCGTTGCCACGTCGCGGGCCATCGGCGAAACCATGGTGGTCTTCATCGCCGCCGGCGCATCGGGCAACTCGGCCCAGTTCACGGTGAACCCGCTTGAGCGGGGATCGACCATGACCGCGGCGATGGCCAGCCAAGCCTCCGGTACCGACGGCACGATCTCCGAGCTCGGTTTCAACTCATTGTTCTTCGTCGGCTTCGTCCTGTTCGTGATCACGCTGATCTTGAACCTCGTCGCCGACCGTTTCGTTCGCAAAGTCAGGCAGGCGTACTAACTAATGGCTGTTATTGAACCGATTCTCAACAAGAAGACGTCCGAGCGGGTCAAGGCACAGTTGGAGTCCGGCGGGGTGAACTTGCCGAACCTGATCTTCAAGTACGCGCTGTTGGCGTCGCTACTGTTCGCCCTGCTGGTGCTCGGCATCCTGGTGTACGACGTATTCACCGACAGCTGGTCGGTGTTCTCGTCTCGCCTCGGCACGTTCCTTGCCAACCCAACCCGCGTCAGCGCCGAGGAGTCCGGGGTCTTCCAGGGCCTTCGGGGCACCTTTTGGATCGGCATCTTCGTCATCTTCCTGACGTTCCCTATGGGCATCGCTGCGGCGGTCTACCTCGAGGAATACGCCAGCGACAATCTGCTGACCAGGATCATCAACGTCAACATCCGCAACCTGGCAGGCGTGCCGTCTGTGGTCTATGGAATCCTCGGATTCACCATCTTCGTCAGCATCCTCAAGGGTGTCTACGGCGACATAGCCCTCTCCCGAGGCAACACCACGACGGCCGGAGGGTTGACTCTGGCCATCCTGGCCCTGCCGGTGGTGATCATCACCTCGGCCGAAGCCATTAAGGCCGTGCCAGACCATCTGCGGGAAGCGGCCTATGGCGTAGGGGCCACCAAGTCCGAAGTTATCCGATCGCACATTTTGCCATACGCCGCCCCTGGCATCCTGACCGGCACGCTGTTGTCGCTGGGACGAGCGCTTGGTGAGGCGGCGCCGCTTATCCTCGTCGGCGCAGTGCAGGGCAAGCTGGGATCGAGGGCCGGTTTCTTCGAACTCGGCCAGTTGGGCGAGAAGTTCACCGCCATGCCGATCGTTATCACCGACTTCGCTAAGCAGCCGGGCGCGCAGTGGCAGCCGGTCACCTCGGCAGCGATCGTGGTGCTTCTGCTGGTGGTGCTGGGGTTCAATGCGGCAGCGGTGCTGCTACGGAATAGATTTGAGGGTAAGCGTGAAGGTTAGGAAGGCTCAGATGACCGACGAAGCAACCGAACAGGACGTGTCGGCAGCGACCGTTGATCGGGCTGTTGACCAGACCGTGCCTCCGGGCGAGGCCGAACCGTCGGTGCCAACCGTGATGCGTATGCAAGACGTCTCGGTTTACTACGGCTCGTTCCGTGCGGTTCGCGACGTAAATATGCCGATCTACGAAAACCAGATCACCGCCATGATCGGCCCGTCCGGCTGTGGCAAGTCCACCGTGCTTCGCAGCTTGAACCGGATGAATGACCTCATCCCGACGGCCAGAGTCGAAGGGTTGATCACCTATCTCGGGATCGACCTCTACGGCGAGCGGGTCGACCCGGTCGAGGTCCGTCGACGGATCGGCATGGTTTTCCAGAAGCCAAACCCGTTCCCGAAATCGATCGCCGAAAACGTCACCTACGGCCCAAAGATCGCTGGCATCCCTAAGAAGGAGTGGCCGGAGTTGATCGAGTCATCGCTGCGGTCAGCGGCCATCTGGGAAGAGGTCAAGGACCGGCTCGACGATTCGGCCCTCGGTCTCTCCGGCGGTCAGCAGCAGCGGCTGTGTATCGCCAGGGCAATCGCCACCAAGCCAGATGTGCTGCTGATGGACGAGCCATGTTCGGCTCTCGACCCGATCGCCACCGGGCGTATCGAAGACCTCATGCAGGAACTCAAGGACGATTATTCGATCGTCATCGTCACCCACAACATGCAGCAGGCGGCGCGCGTCAGCGACAACTGCGGCTTCTTCACCACCGAACTCGACTCAAAAAGTGACCGTCGAACCGGTCAGCTGGTCGAATTCGATCGCACGGAACGGATCTTCTCCAACCCATCCGACGAGCGAACCGAAAACTACGTCACCGGTCGGTTCGGCTAGAACGCCGAGCTCTTTCACAACGCACATCGGGCGGGGCGTATCTCGAAACCCCGCACTTGATCAGACAGAATGGTTTTATGTCGACACTCGACCCAGAACAACCAATCCCCGATTCCCACCCGGTCTCCCATCGGCTGGCTTACCACCGCGACCTTGACGAATTGGCGGCCGGCGTGCTGCGACTGGGTGCTATGGCCTGCGAGACGATTCCCCGCGGCACCGAGGTGCTGCTCGGCGGGAGCTTGGCCAATGCCCAAGAGGTAATCGACGCCGACGACGAAATCGACGCTCTGACCATGGAGCTAGAGGAGCGGTGCTACCAGATCATCGCCCTGCAGGCTCCAATGGCTGGCGAGCTGCGCCGACTGATCGCCATCTCAAAGTTGGTGGCTGAGATCGAACGATCGGCCGACCTGATGGTCAACATCTGCAAGGCCAGCCGACGGATGTACGGTGCCGAACTGACCCCCCAGATTCGTGGCGTGCTCTCATCGATGAGCAAGGAAGCAAACAAGCTGCTTCGGCTCTCGCTCGACGCCTTTGCCGATGAGAACGTTTCACTGGCCTCCGCACTCGGCGATATCGACGACACCCTCGATCAGCTCAACCGCGACATCGTCGAGGCGATCTTCGAAGCTCACGCCGCCGAATCGATCAACCTGGCCGCCGCGGTGCAGCTGGCGCTGATCGCCCGCTACTACGAGCGGATCGGCGATCACGCGGTGAATATCGGTGAACGGGTCACCTACATGGTCACCGGTTGGCTTCCCGAGCACAATGGCATGTTGCGAGTGCAGAACCGCTCGGCGATCGCTGAGAGCGCAGCCGAGGATGCCGCTGAGGAAGCTGCCGCCGATGCCGCGGCCGCCGAGTCCGACGGAGATCAATAACGCCCCATGGTTGTCTGGACCGCGTTGGTTGCAGCAGCCGTGGCCGGTGCGGTCGGCTATTGGCTCGGGCGGCGTCGGTTCTCGACCGGGGTTGATACGACGACCGAGGCATCAGCGGTACACGCCGCGCAATCGGCCGACATCGCCAGCCAACCGGCATCGAAGTTGGATATCGAGCGAGCGCTGGCCGACCTTCGGCTCGGGGTGGTGCTCGTCGGACACGACGGCGTCCAGCTGTACCGCAACAATCGGGCCTTGCACTACGCCACCGGACGCCACGGCGATGCGCTGGTGGAGGCTGCGCTCCAGCGGGTGATCGACGGAGCCCTGGTTGGGCTTTCGCTGGAAGAACACATCGAGGTCTACGGCCCACCGGCCCGCTCACTGCTGGTTCAGGCATCACCAACCTACGAAAACGGCGAGGTCCGAGGGGCGGTCGGCGTTATCGACGACGTAACCGAGGCCAGACACACCGACCGGGTACGCAGCGACTTTGTGGCAAACGTCAGCCACGAGCTACGGACCCCCGTCGGGGCCATGAGCGTGCTGGCCGAAACGATCGCCGACGCAGACGACCCCGAGGTCATCGATCGATTGACCGGTCGCATGCAACGAGAGGCCTACCGTCTCGCCAGCACCATCGACGACCTCTTGGCTCTATCAAAGCTGGAGTCCGGAGCGGTTTCCGACCCCGAAACCATCGACCTGGTTTCCGTCGCCACCATGGCCATCGAGAGGACCGGCGAATCCGCCGAGCAGCGCGGCGTTCTTGTCGGCCTCAGCGGTGACTCGAATGCGACGGAATCATCCGGATCCGAACCGCCGGGACCGGTATTGATCGATGGTGATCAGGGCCAACTGGTTTCAGCGGTGGCCAACCTGATCGACAATGCGATCAAGTACTCCGACACTGGTGCCACGGTCTCCATCGTCGTTCGGGTCGCCACCCCCAACCCTGACGCCGATCAGGATTCAACCGATCGGGGTGCCGAACTCTCGGTCATCGATAGTGGCATCGGCATTCCCGACCGCGACCTCGATCGCATCTTCGAACGGTTCTACCGGGTCGACACCGCTCGCAGGCGAGAGACCGGTGGCACCGGCTTGGGATTGTCGATCGTTCGTCACGCGCTGTTGAATCATGGTGGCACCGTCGACGTTGAATCCGTCGAAGGCCAGGGCTCAACCTTTACCATTCGTCTGCCGCTCTCACCGGCCCAGGCTCAGATCGTCCCGCAGCCGTGAGCCTTACCGTGCGTTCGATTGTCTTGAAAATGAAGGGCCAGACATGGAGCAATTGACCGTACTGGTAGTTGACGATGAGGAGGCATTCATCGACGCTCTGACCGTCGGCCTGCCAAAGGAGGGTTTCACGGTGGCGGTGGCCCGCGACGGCGCTGAAGCACTCAACATGTTCGATGAGGTCGACCCGGATATCGTCTTGCTCGATCTGATGCTGCCGAAGATCTCGGGCCTCGATGTCTGCCGCGAATTGCGGACAAAGTCCGAGGTGCCGATCATCATGGTTACCGCCAAGTCGGCCGAGGTCGACACTGTTGTCGGGTTGGAGATCGGTGCCGACGACTACGTCACCAAGCCGTATCGCATCCGGGAGTTGGTGGCCAGAATGCGGGCGGTCACCCGCCGAACCCGAGTCCTAGACCCCACCCCAGACGTTTCGACCGCCCTGCCAGAATCGAGCGCTTCTGTCGAAAACGAAAGCGCTCAGCAAGATGATGGGCACTCGACAGTGGAGGTCGGCGATGTCTGGATCGATCCGGCCCGCCACGAAGTTGGGGTCAGAGGCCGCAACATCGATCTCCCGCTCAAGGAATTTGGCCTGCTGAACTACCTGATGACCAATGCTGGCCGCGTGCTGACCAGAGACATGCTGATCGACCGGGTTTGGGGCGCTGACTATGTTGGCGACACCAAAACGCTCGATGTGCACATCAAACGGCTGCGATCGAAGATCGAACATGAGCCCTCGAACCCCACCCGGATCGTGACAATTCGGGGTCTGGGCTACAAATATCAGCTCCCCGGGGATTGATTGGCGCTGCAGGGCGTTGATTTGGGCTGTTCCGCTGTGCTCACCTTGCGCGCTGGGCTCTAACATCGAAGCTAGTGACTCAGACGACACAAGCCGGTACCGATACCGGTGCTGGCAGAATCGGCTTCCGTCGGGGCCGTCGCGACCAGGGTGCGGAGGCCTTTACCGTCTCCCCATTTAACCGCCTGGCCCGGACTCACGGCCTTTCGGTCGCTGGCGACACGCTCCTAGCCATCGCCCTCGCCGATTCACTGTTTTTCGCTGTCGACCCTAACGATGCTCGTTGGAAGGTCGGCGCATATCTGCTGCTGACTATCGCCCCGTTCGCCATAGTGGCCCCGTTCCTCGGCCCGGTCATGGACCGGGTCAGCGGTGGCCATCGATACATGATCATCGGCACCGCCGTAGCGCGGGCCATGCTGATGGCCGCCCTGGTTCTCTACGTTCAAGAGTGGCCGCTGTTCCCCCTGGCCTTTGCCATGCTGGTGATGGGCAAAACCTACGCCGTCGCCAAGAGCGCGGTGGTGCCCACGACGGTGGCAACCGAAGACGAACTTGTCCGATCCAACTCCCGACTGTCGATCCTTTCCGCGGTGTCCGGCGCCGCGGTAGGTGTGCCAGGTGTACTGCTGCTGCGATTCGGTGGCGCACCCTGGGTCCTTGCCTTCGGCGTGGTGATCTTCCTCACTGCGGCACTCATGGGTCTGCGGATCCCATCGACCAAAGTGGCCGCCGACCCCGTCGCCCAGGAGGAACGCACCGAGCTCAAGGGGGCCAGGATTCTCGTCGCCTCCAGCGCCATGGGTTATCTGCGAGGCGCAGTCGGCTTCATCACCATGCTGTTGGCATTCGACCTGCGGGGAGGAATCGATAAGGGCCCGGTCGGGCCCGGCGTTGAAATCGGTCACCGGGTCCGCGAATCGATCGGCCTCGAGCGACTCGATCTCAGCTCCGGGGGAGCGCCCCCATGGCACTTCGGGGTCGCTCTGATCGGCGTCGGTATCGGTGGACTGATCGGGTCGGCCTCAGTACCGAAACTGCGTTCGGTGCTGAAAGAAGAACGTATCCTGGCTTACGCCCTTATCGGGCTGACCGGGTTCGCCCTGCTAGCCGCTATCTCCACCGGCCTGGCCGGCGTGTTCATCATGAGCATGGCCATCGCCCTGGCCGCTCAGGGCGGCAAGCAAGCCTTCGACGCCATCGTGCAGCGGGATGCTCCGAGGGCCAACCTCGGCCGTACCTTCAGCCGCTACGAGAGCCGTTTCCAGCTGGTCTGGGTACTGGGTGCACTGCTGCCGGTCGTTATCCCATTCCCGGTTGCCAGAGCCGGCTACCTGCTCGTCGCCGGGTCGGCAGCGTTTGTAGCGCTCACCTACTGGTTCGGCAGAACGCCGAACCCGGCCGCCATCATCTCCGACGGCATCCTCGATGATGGTCTCGACTGGCTGGCCGCGCACCTGCCCGGCTCGCTCGGCCGCCGCCTCGCCGCCAGAACCTGGGCTCGCCGTGCGACCCCAGGAGATGTCGCACTCGACGGCACCGCAGAGATGCCATCGGAAACCCCGGAGGGCGACAAACCAGCGACAGAGCCGGAACCGGATCGGACCGCGGAGATGACGACCGCCCTTGAGGCGACGGGCCCTCGCCCTCAGCGTCGTCGTGAAACCGGGACTCAAACTCGATCATCCTCGTGGCCAGAGTCGACCGAGCCCGGTGGCGAATCACTGGATCCAACCGTCGACCTCACCCGGCCGATGCCCCGCTCCGGCGACGAGACCGAGATCTTCCCCGGTTCCCCGGCGCCACCTCGCTCGGCCGGTCCGGTGCGGCCGCAGCGTCGCAGGCCGTTAGACGGCGACCGTGCGCCGGCGGTCGACGATGGCACACCGGTTAGGCAGCCGCCAGCAGAACCTGACTCCTGGCCAACCCGTCAGCCGTAGGTTTTGTTTATAGGTCGTCGAGGCCGGATAGATCGTCGGGCACTTCGAGGCCTAGACCGCCACCATCTTGTTCGCCGTCGATCCCGACCCTGGCCAACCAAAGCCCTGGTGCATCGACCTCGGCCGCGGTTGGCATATCCAGTTCGTCGGCCCAGAGCCGCTCAAGCCCGGCATTTCCTGCCCGCTCGACGATGCCAGCCACGAAAGCGTCACCCCGATTGAGCGTGGCGGCGTTGATCTCCAAGCCGAGCAGTCGTTCCATGAACCGGTCGGCCGGGGCGGCGTCTACCCACCGTTGACGGAACCTGTTTCGGATCGTCTCATGTCCGACAACAAGGCCGCGGCTGATTTCGCCGACAGCGTGGTCGACAAAACCGAGGATCGCCGCAACCAGGGCATCGAGCTGAGGGATCAGCAGGTCATGTGCTGGCGAACGAAGCAACGAGAAGATCACATCGGGATCGCTCAGCGCCTCGGACATTTCCTGAATCTGGCTGAGATCGGTGATGGAACCGAACCGTTCGTTTATCAGGTCGGTGTTTGGCCGGAACGCGGAGGCGAAGTCGAGCAGCAGGCTTTCCAACCGGGAGTTGACGTGGGGGATCGACATCACAGCGTGGGCGGTCAATTCATGGATCAGCACCCACAACCGCAGATCATCGACCGGGAGATCCCACTCCGCAGCGGACGCATCGATGGTGCTTGGAACTACCAGGACCTCGTTTGTCGGGCGAGGGATCGGCAGGTCGTACTGACCGAGTGCCCGTTGACCGAGATGGCCGAGCATCGATCCTGCGCTGGTCGAGACCAGCATCGGGCCAAGCGATGTGAACATCTGCCCCATCATTTGGGCGGTCAGATTCGAAACATCGGCTGCGGCCAACTCTTCATCTGTCGGCATCAGCGACTGGGCTTCGCCCTTCATCGCCGCGGTGAGAGCCTCACCAAACCGCTCAAAAAACGGACGATATGCGTCCAGGCTTTGACGGGCCCAAACCGACTTACTCACCGCGGAGACCGTGGTCCCCGGCGGCAGCGAAACACTGGACGCCTGATTGACGTTTAGCTCCGCAACTCGGGCCAGTTCCTCGATCTGGAGCCGCTGGACCGGGTCGAGATTGGGCTCGGTTCCACCATCGCTGGCAATGGACGTGGCCATGTCGGCGGCCGCTTTCCATGGGTCAGCACCGCTGAGGTTCCCCAGCAGACTGTTGAGGTCGAAAAACGGAAACTCTCCATCGGGTGGATTGCTACTGCTCACAAGGGCATCGTAGAGCAGTGATATCGATTGCGGTCACCGGCGCCTCGGGAACGGTCGGTTCAAGAGTGGTCAGGCAGCTCGCCGAGCAAGGTCGAGCCGATCGGATCGTTGCCGTCGATCGCCGCAAGCCCGCCAGGTCGCAGGCCGCCCCTGAGAGCCTTGCGGTGATCGAAAACCACCAGCTCGACCTGACTACAGACGACCTCGGCCCGGCTATTGCCGGGTGTTCCTCGGTGGTCCATCTGGCCGAAGATTCCGACCGTCGTGCCGACCCCCAGGTGGCGGCCGACGCCCTCGACCGGGTGCTGATGGCCGCCGAGCAGGCCGAGTGCGGCCATGTTGTGCTGCTTTCTTCCGCTCTGGTCTACGGGGCATACGTCGACAACCCGGTGCCGCTGCTAGAGAGCCACCCCATTCGCCCGATGGCGTCATTAGCCCATGGGGCCATCAAAGCCGCCCTGGAGGCCAGAGCGGCGGCCTGGGCCACCGCTAGCGGGGCCAGGCTGGCGATCCTGCGGCCGACCGCCACGCTGTCGGAGGGAGACTCAAGCTGGATCGGAGCGGCGCTCCGGGCCGCGACCGCGGTTCGGTCCGAGCAGGTTGATCCGCCGGTGCAGTTTCTCCACCACGATGACCTTGCCAGTGCGCTGGTTATCGCCGCCGAGCAGGAGTTGGATTCGGTTTACAACGTGGCGCCCGACGGTTGGATCGGCGCCGAGTTGTTTCGGGCACTTCGGGGTGAACCCTCGGTCCGATTACCCGAGCAGCTGTCGCAATGGCGGCTTCAGGCCGCGAAGAGCCTTGCTAACCGGTCGCTGCTCGACGGGCTTGAACCGTATGTGACCTGGCCGTGGGTAATCTCCAACGACAAACTTCGGGCCGTCGGTTGGTCACCGGAGTTCTCGAACGAGGAGGCCTTTATCGCTGGCACCCCGCCACCGCTCTTGGCCTCAATCAATCCTCAACACCGTCAGGAATTGGCGCTCCGGGTTGTTGGAGCCGCCGGAGCTGCTGCCGCCGGGGCCGCGCTGTGGGCGCTCCGACGCACCATTCGCTAGTCGGGTGTTGCTCTTTGAGCGGCTCTAGTCCGGGCTGGCGGTGACGACGATCTCGACCTCGTCTGCGCCGGACGGGCTGAAGTAGGAAAGCTGGATGGTGGCACCGACTCCTGCTTCGCGGACCAGATGAATCAAGTGGTTGTAGTCATGCAGCGGTACGCCGTTCATATGGGTCAGTAAGTCGCCGGCCTGTAGATAATCGGCCAGCGGGCTTCGCTCATCGATCGACTCGATCGCCAAACCATTATCGGAGCGCTCGCACTCGACACCGATCCAGGCAGCACTTGCGGTACCCGTTTCGAGCAGCGACTGCAGCACGTTCAGCGCTCGCTCGATCGGAACGGCGGCGACGTACTGCCCGGCCGTTCCCGCCACCATGCCAACGATGTGGCCCAGTCGATCTCGCAGCGGTGCACCGGACATCTCTTCGCTCTGGCGGATCTGAGTTCCGATAAGCGCATACAACGTGTGGTCCGAAAGGGATCGTGCCCAAGACTCTGCGGTGTATATCTCGCCGCTCAGTTTGTTTTTCGACGATGTCGGTGGGGTTTGGGGCGCCCCGCCCGGCCTGCTCGGCCCGACTGCCTTTAGGCCGCTAAGACCACAGACGGCCTCTGGATCTGTTGCTGGATCTGTTTCTGTTTCTGTTTCTCTGTCGGTCTCTGAATCGGGTGCTGTCGCCGTTTCGGCGTCGGTTGCGGCGGTAGCCATGTCTGCTTCGCAGTAGCCGACGTAGACCGAGGTTCTTGCCGGCACTGGCTCGACGTCGAGCTCGAAAGCGGGGAGGTTGATTTCAACGTCGGTCTCCGACAGTCGAATAACCGCCACGTCGCTCAGTGGATCGGCAAAGTCGACGGTGGCCTCATAGAACTGCGAACCGATACGCAGATAGATCATCGAACGATCGCCGAGTGCGCTGGCGCTGCTAAACAAGAACTTATCGAAGGCCACGAAGGAGGCCACCGGTTCTGCGTCCGGGTCGGGCCTGTCGTAGATCGCAAGCTTCGACATCGGCGATTCAACCGATGTGTCGGCTTCGGGGATGTTCGGGTGCACCAGTGTGGTCGTGGTCGAGGCGGGAGCGCTGGTTGTTGAGGTAGCCGCGACCGTTGGTGTAGGGGCCCAGCGCGGTTCAGGTTCGTCTGCTGGCGCTGTCTGGAGTTCTGTGCCTGCGCCGGCTGCGGTCGCCGCCTCGCCGTAGCCCTGAATGCCTCGACCATCGGTGGCGCCATCGCGGGAGGAGAGCGAACTGAGCGATTCGACGGTGGTCTGCAACCCGTTTGGTCTGGCCTGGACCGCAGATGGGGAGGCGGCGTCGCTGATTGGGCTCATCGCCGATCCGCTGACCCTCACCCCTGATGACGTCGGCGCGCCCATGGCGTAGAGACCAAGAACCCCGAAGGCGGCAACGGCGATCGAGCCACCGACGACGGCTAATGGCCACAGCACCGACCCGGACCCCGATCCCGACCCGGCGACGGCTGGGGAGACAGCCATATTGGCGGCAGGACCTGGGGATTGGTTGCTTTGGGCGGCAGCCAGCGCACGTTCTGCGGCGATCTCCGATGGATGACGCCATTGGCGCTCCGTCGGGTCAGGGACTGGGCCCAGGATGGGGTCGTCCTCCCCGTCGTCGTCTAGCCACACGCCGTAAGATTACAAGCTCTAACCCCCAGGGTGTTGGCGGCAGGCCCTTATGAAGACTTTTCCCTATTGGTTGCCACCCGCTCTACGATGGCGTCGTGGCAGAAACGTTCAAGCTTTCGGATCGACCATTGGAACCACCGGCCGACGGTGACGACTGGACCGGCCTGTCGGAACTGGTGCTGCCCGCAGCTCTCGCTGCCGAATGGGTAGTACAGCCGTCATGCGGCGGTGTCGTGGTCTTTACCGGCACTGCCAGAGATCATTCCGTTGGTCGCGACAGCGTTACCCGTCTCGAATTCGAGGCCTATGAGGAGCAGGTCGTCCCTCGCCTGGACGAGATTGTCGCCGCGGCCCGAAAACGCTGGCCCGATCTCGGCCGCATCGTGTTGATGCACCGCATCGGCGAGGTTCCCCTCACCGAAGCGGCGGTGGTGGTTGCGGTCTCGGCCCCCCATCGTGTGGCGGCCTTTGAAGCCGCCCGCTTCGGCATCGACACGCTGAAGGAAACCGTTCCGATCTGGAAACGTGAAGATTGGTCGGAGGGCACAAGCTGGGGCCGCGAACCTCAGCACATTGTCGAGGTACAAGACAGCGATCCTCAAAATACTGTCCCGGCGGACACCACTCCGGGAGCCGAGCCCCCGATGGTTGACGAGCAGCGCGGCGATGCGACTGCCGATGGTTCGTGACTTAGCGATCGATCTAGGGACAACGACGATCTCGATTCTGGCCAGAGGTCATGGGGTCATCCTGTCCGAACCGTCGGTGCTGGCCAGAGCGGTCGAGAGCGGTGAGGTGGTAGCGGTCGGCACCGAGGCGGCCCAGATGATGGGTCGAACCCCCGACGGCATCGAGGCCATGCGGCCGCTGCGCGGTGGCGCCATTACCGACTTTGAATCTGCCGAGGGCATGATCCGCTGCTTCCTGCAACGGGTAGGGGTTCGACGTCTCAACCGGCCCCGCATCGTGGTCTGTGTGCCTTCTTCGATCACCCCGGTCGAGCAACGGGCGGTCAGAGAAGCGGCCTATCGGGCGGGCGCATCGGAGGTCCAACTGCTGGGCTACACGATGGCGGCCGCGCTCGGCTGTCGGCTTCCGCTCGATCAGCCACAGGGTTCCATGGTCGTAGACATCGGTGGGGGAACCACCGAGGCCGCAGTTGTTTCGTTAGGCGGCGTTGTGGCATCGGAATTCCGCCGCAGCGGGGGTCTCGACCTCGACTCCGACATCCGGGACTACGTCAACCGTCGCCATGGCGTCGATATCAGCCTTGGCTCGGCCGAGCAGCTGAAGCTGGCACTCGGCACCGCCCGACCTCGGGCCTACGCCGCCGCTCCCGAAGGCACTGCAACCGTTCGTGGTCGCCAAGTTGGCAGCGGAGCGGTCGAAGAGGTGACCCTCACAACGACCGAGGTGGCAGACGCCATCTACGACAGGGTCATGGTGATCATCGACGCGGTGGTTGCATGCCTCGGCTGGGCTCCGCCGGAGATCGCAAACGATCTGATCAGCAACGGCATTCACCTGGTCGGGGGAGCGGCGCTGCTCGATGGTCTGGCTGAACGCATCGAAGCCAACGTCAAGGTGCCGGTGGCCGTCGTCGACGACCCGCAGCGGGTTGTGGTTACCGGAGCCGGACGATGTCTCGGGATGTTCAACCAGCTGGAAGACTTTTTCCTGACCGATTACGCAGGCAGCTTCCGCTAGCTGCAGGTTCTCGGCCGGTCGATGATCTAGGCCAACAGATCTTCGGCTGCTTGGCGAACCTGCCAGTCGCGGTCGCTCAGTGCCTTCTGGAGCGCCGCATCGACTTCGGGCCCGTCGAACGGTGCAAGGGCCAGCACGGCTCGCCTGCGGACTGTGGCGACGTCGCTGGTGGCGCTCAGCACAAAGCTCAGCCCGTCTTCCAACGCTCCAAGGGCTGCAACCGCTGATTCCCGGCAGAGTGCGTCTTCATCGGAGGTGGCCTGGTGGCCAAGCGCAGCCACCGCCTGCTGTTTCGATTCACCGCTGAGTTCGAGTTCGCCGAGCGCGAACGCTGCGACCTCGCTCAACTCAGGGTCGGCCAGGGCCGCTACGAGCGCCGGGGCTAACTCCTGGCCGAAGCTGGCCCGGGCGACCAGTTCAACCGCCCGATAGCGCACGAGTTCCGATGGATCGCTCAGGGCCTCGGTCAACATTTCGACGCTTAGAGCGTCGAGCCGTTGGGCCGCGCCGAGGGCGACAACCCGGACCTCAGCTGCTTCGTGATTTAGGCCATCGAGCACTGTAGGTAGGTCACCTGTGTGTCCAGCCATGGCGATGGTACGACAAATATGTGTCAAAATCATTACTTTTCTTTAACGCTCAAATCTGGGATGCTGTAAGGCGGCAGGAGAGCAACGCCGCCCATTTGCTAGTGAGTTGACTGACTAAAACCGGCCGGAAGTCCCTTGAACAGAGGGGTTTCGGGTCAAAGGACAAAATGATCCCGGGTGTCGAGTTCGGGGTCTTGCAGCGCAAAACCAAAGGCCGCAGAGGCCGGACGAGCGCCCGTAGGGCGAAAGAGTAGGAGTAATCCGTGTCACACATGGTCATTTACCGGGGTGTCGATGGCAAGCCCGGCTACCACCAAACCGACGACATTCATGATGCCGTCAGCTTCGTCGAGCAGATGCGAAACGAGGAAGGTGTCGAGCATGCCCGGATTTTCCGTTTGGAAGAGGTCGTGTTCGAGTACCGGCCGTACTACCGGGTCGAGCTCACCGATTCCGCTTCTCCCCAGGCCGCAATCTCCGACGGCCCGGCGGCCGCGGCGCTGCCCGGACCGTCCGAGGAGGTGGCATCGGTGCAGGTTGGTAGCGGTGTCGACGTCGACGCTGACGCTGAGCCCGAGAATGAGGAAGCGGCCGACTTTCTCGATGACGCACTCGAGGTAGTCGAGGGCGCAGAGACCAACGGTGAGGTCAAGGCCGACGCCGGGGGAGCAAAGAAGGGTCTGTTCGGCCGCTAAAGCCGAACCCAGCGCCTATTCGCTCAGGTGGCGATTGCCCGTTCGAGTACGAACAGGATCATCAGCGCAGTCAACCCGAGAATCCCGGCGAGTAGAATTCCGCCCAGCACTGTCATGAACGACAGTGTGAATAGGGCGGTGATTCGCCGCCACAACGGGATGCGGGTTCGGGATCGCCCTGATTCGCCGGACCGGGGCGCAGGGTAGGTGTTGACACCGGTCATTGGTTTTTCCTCGGACTTTCGGGCTGCGACTGTAGGTTCATTGCTGTAGCGTCCGATAAGGAGGACGATGGAGCAAGACCATTACAGCCTACCCGGCGCTGGTTCTGAGGACCGGGCATCGCAGCCCGATACCAATCCGGCGACCCCAGCAGAGCACGATCACCCGCCGGTGATCGCTCCATATCGTGCTGCCGAGTTGCAGAGTCGCCGTCTCTGGCTCTGGTCGGCCGGTTTCGTCGGAGCGACATTGGTGGCCGCGGTTCTCGGCGGATTATTGCTCAAAGTGCCGTACGTAGCGCTAGTTCCGGGTTCGGCCAAAGACACCGAGCCACTCTTGGCCATCTCCGGTGTCGACGAGTTCCCGAGCGAGGGCGAGCTGCTCTTCACCACCGTCCGGGTTCGGCAACGCCCGAACCTCTGGGAATACCTGTGGCTCAAGTCGAATGACGACGCAACGGTTTTGCCAGAAGAAGACATCCTCGGCGGTCGCACGCCGGAAGAGAACCGAGAGTTCAACCTTTCGGTGATGAACGACTCGAAGCAGATAGCTGTCGCGGTTGCTCTAGAAGAACTGGGCTACGACGCGGTCAAGACCGACGCCGTAGTGGTGCAGCAGTTGGTTCCCGAAGCTCCAGCGGAGCAGGTTCTGGTGCTTGGAGACTCGATTCTGGCCATCGACGGGCAGCCGACCACCAATACCGGCCAACTCGTTGAGTTGCTGAGCGGTCGCCAGCCGGGCGACGAGGTGGCGCTCTCGGTCGAACGGTTCGGCGAAACCGAACTACGAGAGATCTCGGTTGTGCTCGATGCGAACCCCGAGCGTCCCGATGATGGTTTCCTCGGCATCCAGCCTGCCGACCGCCCGCAGTACCTGAGCGACTTCGGATTCTCGGTGGCCATCGACAGCGGCTCGGTTGGCGGCCCGTCGGCCGGTTTGGCCTTCACCTTGGCCGTTCTGGATCAGCTCACGGAAGGCGAACTGACCGGTGGCATGCAGATCGCGGTGACCGGCACGATCTCAGCCAGTGGCGATGTTGGCCCGGTCGGGGGAGTGCTGCAGAAGACCGCGGCGGTCAGCGGTCTCGGTGCTGATGTGTTCATCATCCCAGCCCGCCTCGGTGAGGCCGAGTTGGATGCAATCGCTGAGCGAGCGGGCGACGATCTGAAGATCATCCCGGTCAATACGCTCGAGGAAGCCCTCGATGCCCTTGCCGGCCTCGGCGGCGACATCGGCGCAGTCGATGAATACGCAGCTGCCAACGCCAGCTGAGAATATCTAGCTGCGAACGCGAGCTGAATAACCGCCTGAAGGGTCCAGCACTCGGCCTCCCAGGAGTCGTACCATCAGTGGTATGGCCATTCAGAGTGATCATGAGTTCGCTCCTACCCAGATCGCCAGGGCGGTCTTCCCGACCGCGTTTCGTGGCTATGACCAGGACGCCGTTCGTCGTTATCTGAGCCGCCTCGCTACGGCGCTGGAGCATCAACAGGAGTACGCCGGGCTCGGTGAGTTGGAAGCTCGGACGCCGGCCCACGAGCGCGTCGACGAGCTCGAAGCCGAGGTCGAGAATCTTCGAGATGAGATCAAAGATCTGGAGCTGGAACTCGTCCAGCGGTCGGTCGATGGCGCCGATCGTCGCGACGAAAAGGCCAACGCCGAGAACGAGGCTGCAGACGAGGCGACCTTCGATGAGCACCGGGCTATTGAACTACTCGGTAAGGAGACGGCGAGGGTTCTCGAATCAGCTCGTTCAGCGGCATCCGACATAGTCAAACGAGCCGAAACCCAAGCTGCCTCGTTGAAGGCCCAGGCCAAATCGGAGCTAGCTGAAGCTCGCAAGCGGTCCGACTCCTTGGTCGCTCAGAAGCAGGGCGAGGCCGAAGAGCTGGCGACCAAGCTGACGACGGAGGCCGAGGCGTCGGCCCAGGCTGTTACGTCTGAGGCTGATGAATACCGGGCCGCAGTGCTCGATGAGTCGTCGAAGATCCTCACCGAGGCCGAGGCTCTAGCCGAGACCGAGCAGGCCGAGGCCGAGGAGCGGGCGAAGCAGATCGTGGCCGATGCCGAAACGCTGCGGCAGCAGGTCATCTCCGAGCTGGTTGTTGAGCGCCGAGGGGCACAGAGCGAAATGGACCGCATGACCGCGGCCCGCGACCGGCTGGCTATGTCACTCGCGGTCGCTCGCTCCGAACTCGATGAGGTGGCCGACGCCCTGGTCGATACGCCACCGTCCGGCGCCACCTCCTCTGGTGGAAACGGCTCGCCTGTTGCACAATCCGATCCTCAGCCGCAGCAGGGAAGTGGATCCGAAGGGTCAGCCTCAGATGGCTCGACTGCCGATAGCTCAACCGCCGAGCCCGATCTCGATGCAGAGGTCGATGGGCTGATCGAGACCCTCCAGTCATCGGCCAAGCCCCAGGAATTGGAGCTCGGCATTTCGGAGGTCCCGCCAAAGAAATCGGGTTCAAAGAAGAGCCGTCAGCGAGCACGCAAGCGTGCGGCCCAGGCCGCCCAGCAGCAGAAGCCAAAGCCCGACTCCGGCACCGTTGTTCTCGGTGCGAATGGCTCGTCGGCCGCCACGGCCGACAGCGCCGAGGTTCAAGCGAAGGACGACACCGAGGCAGGCGCCAGCGTTGCTGTTGATGTCGATGTCGATGTCGATGTCGATGTTGAGACAGAGCAGAGCGTTGAGGACGACGCCAACGAGACCAGCCCCGTTGCTGAGAGCGAAGCCGATGTCGATAGCGCGGCGGACGTCGATGCCGATAACGAGCTCGCAGTCGAAGCCGATGACCTCGCAGTCGAAGCCGATGACGATGTCAAAGTCGATAGCGATNNTGACTCCGAGCTCGACCTTGAATCCGGGCTTGATTCCGACTCGGATCTCGAGTCGGACTTGCACGATGACATCGAAGTCGATGTGATCAGCGTCAATGCGCCGCCGCAGGATGGTGCGGAGCTTTCGCTGGTCCAGGGCTTCACCACACTCGATATCAGTGATGCCGATGACAACGTTTCGGCTCAACCTCCGGTCATCGACCTGACCCAGGAGCATGGCACCCCGGGGACCGACGACGACTCTGGCCAACTCGACGACGGCGACGAAGATCGAGATCTGGTCTTCTCGGTGCTGGTAAACGAGCCACAGACCCCCGATGAAGTGATCACCACCGTTGCCTCCCGAACCACCGTCGCTCAGCGCGACCGAACCCGGGGCGATCTGCTCATCGATGAGGTCTTCACCGGACGGCTGCCGAAGCAGTTTGCGGCCCGCGATGTTGCGCTCAATCGATCGGGCCCAAACTTTCGTCGCCAGCTTCGCCGTGCGCTGAACGACGACCAGAGCGATGTTCTCGACCGCCTGCGCGCCGGTCGAGGGCCGATCAAGGTCGAGGAATTGCCAGCGTTTGGCGATCAGATCGATCGCTACCTCGCCCCGCTGCGCCGCGGCCTCGCGGAGATCGCCCGGGCCGGGGCAAAAGCTGGCGGTCAGAGCGACCTGTCGCAAAGCGCCCTCGACAACCTGGTTCGACAGCTGGCGAAATACATCGTCGACAAGGTCCGGATGCCGACCATCCAGGCGCTTGAGGAATCCTCGGATAACGACCGGGAACGCATCCTGGAGCCGATTCGGGCCCTTTACCGGGACTTCCGCAACGTTGGGTTGCCGGATCTGACCGAGGATGCGCTGTATGAGGCATTCGCCATCGGTCTCTATGATTCCATCGAGCCGGCGGTGCCGATTCGGTGGATGACCGACCCGCGGAGCGATCCTGATCCGGTCTGTGAGATCAACCGAGCTCGAGACGACATCGCCAAAGGGGAAGTCTTCCCCAGCGGCCACGCTCGACCCCTTTCGCTACCCGGGTGTCGCTGCCTGGTTACGGTGGCCACATACTGAATCGGCCCCGCTGGCGGGATTTGGAACCCTATCGATTCTAGGAAATCCGTTTACCTGAGCATCCGCCAGCGGCCAGGGAAGGCTACGATCAGGCGCAAGATGCGTACGCTTAGTAGCCCTCAAACATCGAAGATCCGGATACTGGCGTTGATCGCCGTCGCCGTGCTCTTTGTCCTGTTCCTCTCAGCAAACGGCGTTGCCAGTTTTTATACAGACTGGCTTTGGTTCGACAATATGGAACTCGGTGGGATCTGGACCACGATCCTTGGCACCAAGATCTTCCTTGCCGCGGTATTCACGCTGATTTTCTTTGCTGTGCTTTGGGGCAATCTCTATCTAGCCGATCGGCTCAAACCAGACACCCGCCCCGAGTCCCCAGAAGAAGACCTCGTCGAGCGGTACCACGCAGCTGTGGGAGCTCAGGCTGGCAAGGTGCGCTTCGGCGTCGCCGCTCTCTTCGGCCTGATCGCTGGAGCAAACACCTCATCGCAATGGCAAACATGGCTGCTGTTTAGAAACGGCGGTGATTTTGGTCGCACCGACGAGCTGTTCGGTGAGGACGCCGGGTTCTACGTGTTCCGCCTGCCGTTCTGGACCTTCCTCGTCGATTGGTTCTTCGCCGCTCTCGTGCTGACGCTGATCGTCGTGCTTGTCGCTCACTACCTGAACGGTGGCATCCGGGCCGTCGCAACGCAGGATCGTGTTTCGTCAGGGGTAAAGCTCCACATCTCGATCTTGCTGGCAGTTTTGGCATTGCTCAGGGCAGCCGCCTACTGGATCGATCGATACCACCTCGTTACTTCCACTCGCGGCACCTACGACGGAGCGCTTGCCACCGACGTCAACATCCAGTTGCCTGCGCTCAACCTGCTGGCGCTGATCTCGCTATTCTCAGCGGTTCTTTTTGTGGCCAACATCCGCCGGCCCGGGTGGGGCCTTCCGGTTGTGGCCATCGGCATTTGGCTTGTCAGTCACTTCGTGATCGGCGGCATCTTCCCTCTGGTGTACCAGCGGGTTCGGGTCCAGCCGGTCGAGTCGCAGCGTGAAGCAGAGTTCGTCGAGCGGAATATCGCCGCTACCCGCTTCGCCTACGGCCTCGATTCAGAAAGTGTCACAACTAGGCAGTTCGACTACCAGCCGCGGCTTACCGCGGCCGACGTCGATTCGTTCGAAGATGTCTTGGCCAACGTGCCGGTTGTCGATCCGCAGCTGGCTACAGAAGAGGTCACCAGGACCGAAGCAGCCCGTAAGATCTACGGCTTTTCCAGCAGTCTCGACGTCGACCGGTACGAGATCGATGGCGAACAACGCCCCGTGGTGCTTTCGGTTCGTGGGCTCAACGTCGGCGAGGTCGGCGCTTCCTGGGAGCAACAGCACATCATCTTCACCCACGGCCACGGCTTGGCCATGGCCGCTGCCTATGACGAGACGGCTCGGGTCTCCGGCGAGTCCCGCAACCTCGATTTCCTCGTCAGTGGCCTTGGCGAGAGCGTCATCAGCGACGGGTTGGACCTAACCCTCGATCAACCCCGCATCTATTTCGGTGAAGGTCTCGACGGCTATGCCATCGTCGGTGCGGCCCGTAACGAGGTCGATTTCCAGACCAGCGACAACCAGTCGATCGACTATCGCTACACCGGCGAGGGTGGCGTGCCGATGGGCTCGATCATCCGTCGAGCGGCTTTCTCTCTACGGTTCCGAGAGCCCGATCCGTTGATCTCCCGCAACGTCACCGACGAGTCAAAGGTGATCTACAACCGCGACATTAGAGATCGGGTTCGCGAAATCGCCCCGTTCCTGCGGTTCGATAACAACCCATATCCGGTCGTCATCGACGACGGACTGTTCTGGGTCATGGACGGCTACACCACCACCTCCGACTTCCCGTATTCGCAGTCGGTCATAACCAACGTCGGCGGCGACCTGGCTGGCGGCTACAACTACGTTCGCAACTCGGTGAAGGTCGTTGTCGACGCCTACAACGGCGACGTGGCGATGTACGTCATCGACGAAGAAGATCCGCTGATCCAGGCCTGGCGGGCGGTCTTCCCCGAACTGTTCAGCGACGATGGCGAGATGCCGTCTGTGCTGCGAGATCACCTGCGCTACCCGGAAGACATCTTCACTGTTCAGACCGACATGTGGACTAACTACGTCGTCGACGATGCCACGCAGTTCATCGAAGGCGCCCTGGCATGGTCGATCGCCAGTCAGCCTCGGATCGAAGCCCAGACAAACGAGGGCGACGCCGCTCCGGCGGGTTCGATGTCGCCTCAGTACCTGATGGCTCAGCTGCCGGACAACGACCAAACCGAGTTTGTACTGCAGCGAGCGTTCGTTCCTCGGGGCGGCTCAGCAGGCACCAGTACCGATCGACCTGAGCTGACCGGCATCATGATGGCCCGCTCCGATCCCGAGCACTACGGCGAGCTGGTAATGGTCCGCCTGCCGGGCGGTCAGGTGAACGCGCCGAACCTCGTGCACTCGGAGATTCGCAAGAACTTCGAAGTGACCGAGTTCATCAGGGATAAGGCTGGTGCCAGGGTCCAGTTCGGCGAGATGAGCATCGTGCTTGTGGCCGACACGATCGTGTTTGTGCGCCCGGTCTATGTCGAGGCCAACAGCGCCACCGCGGTCCCAGAACTGCAGCGAGTGGTTGCGGTGAACGGCCCGAGGATCTTCATGGGCCGAAGTATCGAGGAAGCGATCGCCGGGGTCGTCGATGGTGCCCCCGGAAGCGACCCGACTATCGGTGGCGAAAGCAATGGACAGTCCGGCTCGAGCGACGGGGCGAGCGGTCAGGCTGGAAGTTACAACCCCACCGGCCGTTCTCTGCTCCAGCTGCTGGCTGATGCTGAGGAGTCGCTAGCCAAAGCCGCTGAGGCCGCAGCAAACGACGCCCCCGAAAGCGCAGCGGCGTTCCAGGCAGACGCCCAAGCAGCACTACTGGCCGCTCAAGAACTGTTGCAGGGTCCGCCCAGCACCACTATCCCGCCGACGACCCAGCCACCGGCCGAAGTCGAAGAGGCAGCCGAAAGCACCACTGAAGAGACCGTCGCAACCGGCTAGCGCGAACGGCTCCAAGGGTCGACTTTCGTCGACTTTTCGGCGCCCGTACTATCCTGGGGAACATGTTTCGACGCGTGAACCCAGCGGATCTGAAAGTACCAGCAGCAGAAGACACCCTCCCCGGACGGAGTGTTGCGGTTGAAGTCCCCGCGGCCCACTACGTCAACGGCAACCCACTGGTAGGGCCATTCCCCGACGGCACCGAGTCGATCGTGGTTGGCATGGGCTGCTTCTGGGGCGCCGAGCGCATCTTCTGGGAACAGCCCGGCGTCTACACAACGGCCGCCATCTACGCCGGCGGGACAACGCCGAACCCCACCTACGAGGAAACCTGCACCGGTATGACCGGGCACACCGAAGCGGTCCTTGTGGTCTATTACCCGGATCAGGTCGACCTCGATCAGCTATTCAAGCTGTTCTGGGAGAATCACGACCCAACCCAACACATGGGTCAGGGCAACGACATCGGCACTCAGTACCGCTCCGCCATCTACA
>JBOEHD010000110.1:0-16695 GCA_050633745.1 Acidimicrobiales bacterium | reverse complement strand
CCCTATGAGCTGCGCATGCCCGAATGGGAAACCACTTCGGCGATCGACCTTCTCGGCTGGCTGACCGATCTCGACATCGCTCCCGGTGCCTTTCCCGGCATCGGCCCCGCGGCATTCCTCGACGGCGCGGTTCACGGCGCCGATATAGCGGTTGACGACGTTGGCACCGAAGCGGCCGCAGCGACGGCTCTCGGTTTCGCCGAGTCCGGACCGCCCGAGCCAGAGCTGGTCGTTGCCGCAGACCAGCCATTTATCTATCTGATCCGCCATGTCGACAGCGGAGCGATCCTGTTCGCAGGCCAGGTCACCGACCCCGGCGCCTAGATCGCACACGACTCGGCCCCGAGTGGGTCTTGGGACGTTCGCCCCTTAGAGCGGCGGAAGACCTGTGTTGGAATGTAGTCGTGGTCGACATGCGGTCTCTACCTCGTTGGGTCAAATGGGTTCTCGTCGGAATAGCGTTCGGCACATCGCTCGCTGTGGCCGGTTGCGGCGACTCAACCGAAGACGGCGCTGGCGGTGTCGACAGCTCGGCGACGACCGAATCGACAGTGACGACAAGTGAGCAGGCCTCATCCACAACGACGACATCGACCCAGGTGAGCACATCGGCCTCGACCGCTACATCAACCGAGCCGACTGTATCGACGGGCTCGACAATCGATGTCTACTTCAGCAGCGGCGATGGCTCGGACTGCGAGGCTGTGCAACCGTTCCCCCGGACGCTCGCCGCCGACGCCGACCCTTATCTAGGAGCGTTTCAGGAGTTGGTCGCCGGGCCTTCTGCAACCGAAACCGAGGCGGGAGCCGGATCGTTCTTCTCGCCACAGACGGCCTCGGTGATCAGGTCGGTGACGCTGAACGAAGGCCTGCTGACCGTCGACTTCAGCGATCTCCGGTCACTGATACCGAACGCCTCAGCCAGCTGCGGCAGCGCAGCCTTGCTTGCCCAGTTGAACAGCACTGCGTTCCAGTTCACCGCTGTCGAGCGCACTCGGTACCTGATAGAGGGCAGCTGCGATGACTTCGGAAACTGGCTGCAGCGCGAGTGTTTCGACACCAACCGGTCCGGTGAACAAGTCGACGTAGCCACCGCCGAACGTGCCTCCGGATCCGGATGTACACCGCCGGAGGCCGACAGTCTGCCTGCGGGACGCTGGTTCGGATTCGTCGACTGGCCTGGCATCGCAGCTGGATCCGAAGCTGCCGAGCCCGAACTCCTGCCATTCGATCTGGCCTGCTGGTTCACCGGTACCGCGGCCATCGCTGCCGCCGACGAAGACGGTGCCGAAAGCCCACCACCGAACGACTACTACATCCGCAACGACAGCGACCGGCTTCGCCGCCTCACCCTCGTGACAGACGCCGAGGCGACGTGGCTAACCAACCCTGGCGATCCGCAAAGCACAGAGGTTGGGCCATACGCCACCTGGCTAGCCGAACGGACCGCAGTCGATAGCGAACTGCTCGCCAGCCACCCGGGTATCTGGCTGACCGTCGATGGCGACGGCCAGGTGACTCACATCGAAGAACAGTACGTCCCCTAGCGCCCGCTCTTCGTAATGGAGCGGCGCCGACAGCCCGAGTAGAGTTCGGCAACAACCGCGCAGAACCAGGGGCACATTCGCATGGGAAATCTCGCAGCTACGCACCCGGGAGCCAGAGCAGGCTTCTCCTCTGACGCCACGTCGGCAACCGAAGCGATGTACGACGCCGGACTTACCGACGGGCTGCCGGTGATACCACCGACCGAGGACCTAGTGTCGGCCATGCTGGCCTGCGGATCTTGGGAGCCGGAAGAGTCCCTGCTGGTCGAAACCACCCGCGACACCGAGGTGACCGCATACCAGGCCGCAGTCTGCGCGGTGATGGCTGGTGCCAAACCCGAGTACTTCCCGGTCATCGGCGCCACGCTGCAAGCGATGAGCGACCGCAGTTTCTTCCTGCACGGTCCGACGACCAGCACCGGTGGAGCCACCATCATGATCATCGTGAGCGGTCCCATCGCCGACGAACTGGGCATCCACGGCAAGGAGAACCTCTTCGGTCCGGGCTTCAGAGCCAACGCAACCATTGGTCGCACCATCCGGTTGGTGCAGATGCAGTGCCTGAGCGCCTTGCCGGGAGAGCTCGACAAATCAACCCAGGGTTGGCCGGGCAAGTTCAGCCTGTGCTTCACCGAACACACCGAAGCCAGCCCGTGGGAACCGATCCACGAAGCCCTCGGCTACAACGCCGAGCAGTCGACGGTCACGGTGTTCGCCGCCGAGTCGGGGCACAACATCGTGAACCACGGCGCATCCGCTCCGGAACCGCTGCTATACAACTTCGCCGATGCCATGGCCGCCCTTGGCAGCTTCAGCCCCGGCCGATCGGTGGTGGTATTCGCCCCCGAACACGCGGCAAAGGTATCGAGGATGAGCAGGCGCGAAGTACAGGAGTTTCTCTACGAACACGCCGTACGCGACCTCGCAACCCTAAAACGCAGCGGCAAGATCGAGGACAACCCAACCGCCAACAGCGATTGGCCTGGCAAGTGGCAGGCCAGCGGCGACACCGAGATCTACCCCGGCGATGAACAGATCATGGTCCATCGTGGCTGGTCGGCCGACGATATTTTGGTGCTGGTCGGCGGCGGAGTGGCGGGCGGACACTCGATGTTTTTCCCTTCCTGGAGCCGAGGGCGTAGCGTTGCGTTAGTAACCCAGGAGGTTCAGAGATGACTACCGAGATGTTTCTGCTCGACCCTCGCCCGCCGCTGCCCGAATCCAGTGATGGCCCTGCTCCCCGGCTCGACACGCTCGACGGAGCAGTCATCGCGCTGGTCCACAACGGCAAAACGCACGGCCGGGAACTGATGGAGTTCGTGATCGAGGAACTGAAACAGCGTTGGTCAATCGCCGACGTCATACACCTCGGGCCTCCCAGCCCCGGCTACGGCGGCCACCCCGACGAAGCTAAGCCGGCGGCCGAGGAAGCGATGGCCGCCATATCGGCCATCGGCGATTGAGGTAGCTGCTCGTCGGGCAGTGTGTTCGACTCCATCATCTTCGAAAAGCTCGGCGTTCCGGCCGTGCCGATCATCACCAAACCGTTCGCCCCCACCGCGGTCGCCATCGCCAAACTCCACGGCCTAGACGACTACACCTTCGTGGCCGTCGACCATCCGATCACCAGCCTTGACGAGGAACAACTACGGGAGCGAGCCAAGGTCGCCGCTCCCCTCGTCGAAGCGGCCCTGCTGAAATAGCGCTGTTGAAATAGCGCTGTTGAAATAGTGCTGCCGGATGAAGCTGTCGGAGTAGCTACTTTCGTCTCACGCTCTCATGGCGCCTACTCTCGACGGTATGACGCACGGTATCGATATCGGAACCTTCGGGATCTGGACCAGCCTTCTCGACCTCCACCCGACCACTCGGGTTCGGGAAGTGGTGGCCGAGCTCGACGAGATGGGCTGGGGTTGCCTGTGGCGTCCTGAGTCCACCGGTCGGGATCCGCTGATCAGCGCTGCCCTGTGGTTGGACGCCTGCCCCCGCATGGCGGTGGCGACCGGCATCGCGCAGACCTACGCCAGGCACCCGCTAACTACCATGGCCGCCAACCGGACCCTTGAAGAAGCGTTCCCCGGCCGGTTCCTGCTCGGGCTGGGAGTGAGCCACGCGCCGATGGTCGAAGGTGTACGAAATCTTGACTACTCGAAGCCGCTCAGCGACATGTCGGCCTACCTCGATGCCATGGACCAGGCCCCGTACACCGCTCTCGGCGACGAGGCCCGTCCGCCACGGATCCTGGCCGCGCTTGGCCCAAAGATGCTGGCGTTGTCGGCTGAGAAGGCCGATGGTGCGCACCCGTACTTCACCACGCCCGAACACACCGCCCAGGCCAGAGAGATAATCGGGCCAGACAAGTTCCTGGCTCCGGAGCACATGGTCGTACTGGAAACCGACCCCGATAAGGCTCGGGCGATAGCTCGACCAAACATGGCTCGCTACCTGCAGCTGCCGAACTACACCCGCAACCTGATCCGGCTGGGCTTCACCGAAACGGACATCAGCGAGGTCAGCGACCGGCTGGTCGATGCCATCGTGCTGTGGGGCGATGTTGAGCAGATCGTGCCCCGCGTCCGGGAACACCTCGACGCCGGAGCCGACCACGTCTGTATCCAGGCGCTGGTTGCTGACCCGACCGATCTACCGATACAGGACTGGCGTCGACTCGCTGAGGCACTCCTGTAATGACCGCTTCTAACCCCGCCCCCAATCTCCTCCGGAGCTGATGATGAAGATCCGTGTTGCCATTGCCACCTCGAACGTACCGGCCGACCGCGACCACCTAGTCGAACTGGTCGAGGGCCTGGAGAAACGCCGCTTCGACACCCTTTGGTTGTCCGACACGCCACTGACGCCGGCGATCGAACCGCTGCTGGCGTTGACCTTGGCATCGGCTTACACCACACGGCTGAAGCTGGGAACCAACGTGGTCGTGCCCGGCCGCAATCCGCTGCACCTGGCCAAGGAGCTGGCTCATCTCGACCGTCTCACCGGCGGGCGACTGCTGGTGGCGTTTATGCCTGGCATCGGCTCCAAGATCGAACGGGCCGCTCTCGGTTCAGCCGGTGTCGATCGCATCAAGCACATCGAACGGGTCATCGAAATGTGCCGGGCCTGGTGGGCTGGCGAGCGGGTGACCGCGGAGTTCGACGGCTTCCGCTACGACGAGGTCAAGGTCGGGCCTCCACCGGTACAGGAGCCGTTGGAAATCTGGCTTGGCGGTAACGGGCCGAAAGGTCTGCGCTCGACGGGAACCCACGCCGATGGCTGGCTCGGATCCCGGGCCACCCCGGCTCAAGCCGGAGCGAGCCGGGTCACGGTCACCGAGATCGCAACCGAGTGCGGCCGCACCATCGATGACGACCACTTCGGCATCAGCATCCCCTACGCCCGCACCGAGGTTGACGATGCCACCATCAGCACGCTGATGCGACGGACCGAACCGGGCACCGAGCGGGCTGACATTCTGCCTGTCGGTGCGGACGAGGTCCGCCAGCTACTTCAACGGCACATCGATGCTGGCATGTCGAAGTTCGTCCTGCGGCCCATGTCGGTTGACGACGGGTGGGATGTCGAGCTCGACTTCCTAGCCGAGCACGCCCTCACGCTGCAGAACTAACCGTTCCCTTCAGAGCTAGTCCCTACTCGTCTGAGCTAGCAACGCTGGCGATGATGCCGTCGATCATCGCATCGACATCGAAACGATGTTCCCAGCCCCACTCCTGCCGTGCTGCACTGTCGTCGAGGCGAACGGTACGGGCGCCTCGGAAATCGGCGCCCGGCTTAAAAGTGATCTCAGCACCGGCGATACGGTTCCGCACCGCGTCGGCCAACTCGCCGGCGCTCGGAGTCGGACGGGGACCATCGACCAAATAGTTGATGCTGACGATCGACTCGATCGGCGCCGCCGCCAGCTCCACTGCGGCCCGGGCCGCGTCCTGGTACCACATCAAAGCAATCACCGACTCGGGCTCGACCCAAACCTCGAACGCCTGACCTTGCGCTGGCCGTTCGATCATCCAGCTGGTGTATTGGGCCAGGCTCCACGTGGTGACCCCCGGGCCGACGATCGCTGGGTAGCGAAGGCTGCGGAAATCCATGCCGTACTTGTCGCGATAGTACGCCCCGAGATTCTCTCCCAGCACCTTCGTGACCCCATAGACACTGCTTGGTCGCTGCAGGGTGAGATCGTCGATCGCCGCGCCCTCGACGAGATCCCTGCCGTAGGTGCCGATGCTCGAAGCGAAGATGAACTGCGTCGTGCCAGCTCGCCGGGCAGCCTCGATCATGTGTATGAAGCCAAACGCGTTCGCCTTCAGCAGGGTTTGAGGGTCTTCTTCGCCGGGGCCGGTCAGGATCGCCCCGAAGTGGAAGATGCGATCGGGGCTCACGGCCTCGACGACCGCGTCGATTTCGGCCGGATCGCACAGATCGAGATGGTGTAGTTCGATCTTGTCGGCCAGGTCGCTGAGGCGACCGAGTTCCGGTGAGCGTTGGGCCACGTGGATGGGACCCTCACCATTTTCGATCAGCATCCGAGCAATCTCTGCCCCAATGAACCCTGTGCCACCAGTGATGAGCGTAGTCATCGACCCACGTTAGCCAGCGACGGTGCTGGAACTCGAACTGCCCGACTCAACCACCTCACGGTGTGGCAGACTGCAGCATGGCGTTTGGTCAATCTTCTGGTCCACCAGCGACGGGAAAGCAGGTCAGCGAGCTCCTTGAGCTGCTGGAAGCCGCCGGGCACAGCGATTTTCGCGACGCCCGAGGGCCGATGGGTTTCAATCAACGGCAGGCGGGCGGCAAATTTACCCGGGACGAAGCCGACGAGTTCATCGAACAGTTGCAGGCCGAGGTGTATGGAGACGGGCCGCCGCCGAACTCCAAGCCACCGGCCGCCACCCGAGCCGCTGCTCCCCCTTCGAAGATCGCAAAACGAAAGCCTGAGACCGGCTCTTCATCGACAAAACGGCCAGCAGCGAAGAAGCGTGCCTCAGCGGCGAAGAAATCGGCGTCGAACGTGGCCCTTGAAGATGTCTCCAGCGAAGACCTTGCAGCTGAACTGCAGGGGCGCGGTTGGGTAGTGCTCGAGCCCTAATTGACGGCTCCAGGCATGGGTGCGACGGTTAGATTCCGGGTTGTAGAAACACGGTTCTAGAGTTCGCCCATTTCGGAGGTTGGTCCGGTGTCGCAGAAGTTCGAGCATGCAATGGTGGTGGCCGCCCAACCAGAGGCGGTCGAAGCTGGGGCAGCCATGCTGCGCGACGGTGGGAACGCCGTCGACGCGGTGATCGCCGCCGGGCTAGTCGCCGGTGTTGTCGATCCACAGATGTGTGGCATCGCTGGCTTCGGGAACCTGCAGGTCTACCTGCCCGGCAAGAACATCCATCGCTGCATCGACTTTCACGCCAAGTCTCCGTTGGCCACAAAACCCGACCAGTGGGAGGACTTGATCGTCGGCGAGACCCGAGACGGGTTCGGCTTCATTCTCGAAGACCACATCAACGACGTTGGCTACCAGTCAATCGCCACCCCGGGTTCGCTGCTGGCTTACTTCGAAGCCCAGACCGAATGGGGCACAAAAGATTGGGACCGTGTCGTCGAACCGGCGATCGGCTGGGCCGAACGAGGGTTCATCGTGCGCCCGGCGGTAGCCGGATGGTGGAACGACGGCGCCTCGCTCGGCCGAGCAAACAACCTCGACCGAATGAAGTACAGCGCTACCGGACGAGACATCTACTTCCGCCCTGATGGCAGCTTGAAGCGCATGGGCGACCGGTTGACAAACACCGACCTGGCCGACACGCTCCGAGCGATCGCGTCCGACGGCGCCGACACCTTCTATAGGGGCAAAATCGCACAGCAAATCGTCGAAGACATGGAAGCCAACGGCGGCTTGCTATCCGAAGCCGATCTCGCCGACTACCGCACCACCCACAACGATCCGCTGCGCAGCACGTATCGAGGGCTCGACATCACCTCTAACCATCCCCCGGGCGGCGGTGTGATGGTGCTGCAGATGCTGAACATGCTGGAGCAGTTCGACCTGGCGGCCATGGGCCACAACAGCGTCGAGTATGTGCGGACCGTCACCGAGGCTATGAAGCGAGCCACCGTCGACAAAGACACCTTTGTCGGCGATCCGGCCCACGTCGAGGTGCCACTGGAGCGGTTGCTGTCCGCCGAACATGCCGCAAAGCATGCGGCGTCGATCGCTGCAGGCGAACGGGCTACCGTCGAACGGGTGGCTTACGAGCCGAAGGACACCACCCACGTGTGTGTCGTCGATGCCGACGGCAACGCGGCCTCTATGACCCATTCGCTCGGCATGCCGTCTGGCGTGATCACCGATGGGCTTGGCTTCATGTACAACGGCTGCATGGCGGTATTCGACCCAAGACCCGGTCGGGCCAATTCGTTAGCTCCGGGGAAGAGCCGCTTCAGCTCGCTGTGCCCAACGCTGGCGTTCGACGGTGATGAACTCCGCTACGTGGTCGGCGCTCCGGGCGGTACCCAGATAGCCATGGGTGTCACCCAGGCTCTGCTCAACTCGATCGATTTTGACATGTCGATGCTCGAAGCGGTGTCTACGCCTCGGGTGTCGGGCACCAGCGACGCCGTCGATGTGGCGAACGGTGTGCCTTGGGCGGTAAGCGACGCCCTGGAAGCCGAAGGCTACGAAGTGATCCGTAGCCCTCGAACCCAAGACTTCGGCCGGGTTCACGGCATCAGATGTGTTGATGGCCGTTTGGACGGCGGCGCAGACCCCGCAAGCGACGGCTCGGCCCAGCACGTCTAAACGAACCGGCTAGTCGACCGGTCAGCTGATCGGCCGGAGTCGCTGCCCTCCAGAGCTGCTTGCCGACCGCTCGTTCTTGTATCAAGCTGACGCCAATCGAACTCTATTGAGTATGGAGGTTCGACACATGGCCATGGCTCCGACCGGTATCCAGATCGTCGACGCCGCGCCCGAACGGCGGCGTCGTCCGCTGCTTCGCTGGTTGAGCGCATTCCTCGGGATGCTTCTGCTGATCATCGGAGCGCTCCTACTGACCCCGATTCTGATCGTCGTAACCCTCATCTCCGTGTTCGCAGTCTCCAGCGGTGAGGCCGACCCTCCCGATCTTCAGGCCACTCTGATCGTGCTGGCCCTGACCGCCGGTGGCGTGGTGCTGTGGCTGCTCGGTGTGAAGCTGCTGCGAGGTAAACCCCGGACCGTGCTATTCCTCCGGAAGTTTGGCTTCGAAGACGCCAAGAACTTCGTCAGCTTTGCCGCCAGCGATGCACTCGGGCGAAGGTGGCGCTTGGTGACCCTCGATGATTTGGCCACCCAACCGATCGCCACAAAACAGTGGAAGCGATGGGCCCTGAGAATAGGCATATTTGCATTGGCCGTCGCTGCCATCTGGCTGATCACCCAGGCAATGCAGACGGCGCTCAATCCCAATACCAGCGCCGTTGATAATGCCGTGGAGTCGGCGGTCGAAAACGCCGACAACCCGGTCGAGGCCATCTTCGCAACAATCGCCGTGACAATAGTGGTTGCCATCGTTGTGGCCATCGGCACCGTCCTAGGCGTGATGTTTGTTGCCGCCATCGCCTCGGTTGTGGCGGTGCTCGGGCTTGCATCGGCCATCACCAGCCGCTCGCTGACCAGAGCTGAGCGTGACAAATGGACGCCAGCTCGGAGCCGAGAAGAGCTGATCGCTTTTCTCGACAGAACAAAGCACGCCCAGTCGAAGCTGTTCGCCCCCCGAATCGCCGTGGTCCGCTCGATCGACGCCCTCTGGAAAGAGGCCGTCGCTGGCCTGGCCGACATCTCCGACGTCGTTCTCATCGACATTTCCGACCCGTCCGAGAGTCTGCTGTGGGAGGTGCAGATGTTAAGCCGCAGACCAGACGTTCGCCTGATACTCATCGGCGCTGCCGACAAGATCGAGGCGCTAAAGGCCACCGGAGGCCATGATGCCGACGACCGAGCGGTGCTCGATGTGCTCGGCAACCGCCACGTTCTGGTCTACCGCCACGATCGTAAGGCCTTCGCTGGTGAGCTGCAGCACATGTTCGACACCGCTCTTTAGAATCGCTCGGTGGCCCAGCCCCTGCACCTCAATAGTCGAGCACCGCCTGTATGAGCTAGCCTCGCCGACATGCCTGGAGCTCTCGATGGAATGACCGTTCTCGACCTCTCGATTCTTGTCCAGGGGCCGCAGGCGGCGGCGATGCTCCACGACATGGGGGCCGACGTCATCAAGATCGAGTTGCCGGTCGCTGGCGACCTCGGGCGCTGGATAATGGTGTCGCCAGAAGACACTCGCTCCCCACTGTTCGAGGCCTGCAATCGAGGCAAACGATCGGTGACCCTCGATCTTCGTCAGCCTGGCGGCAAATCGGCGCTGCGCAAACTGGTGGAAACCGCCGACGTGCTGATCCACAACTTTGTACCCGGCACCATGGAAGAGTGGGAGCTGTCGTATGAGGAGCTGGCCGAGATCAACCCGGCACTGATCTACGCCAGCGGATCGAGTTTCGGACCGCTCGGCCCCGATGCTCCCCGAGAAGGAGCAGACACGATCGGCCAGGCTTGGGGTGGCCTGATATCCACCACCGGTACCGACGACGGTGACCCCACTCCCCTCGGTGTGCTCATCGCCGACCACACCGGTTGTCAGAACCTGACCACCGGGGTGCTTGGCGCTCTCGTGCACCGTGAACGAACCGGACAGGGGCAACGGGTTGAGGTCTCTCTGTTTGGCGGCATGATCTGGGCCCAGGCATCGGAGCTGAACCATGCGCTGCTCAGCGGCGAGAAGCTGGGGCGGGCCAACCGGGGACACCCGATGATCAAGGCCCTGCTGAGGATGATCCCAACGTCGGATGGTTGGATTCAGATGGTCGGTGTTCCGCCGCCACTGTGGCCGGGTTTCGCCCGGGCCATCGACAGGCCAGACCTGATCGACGACGAACGCTTCACCACTCAATTTTTGACTCCGGAAAACCTCAGCGAGATCTGTCGCCTCGTCGACGAGATCTTCCCAACCCGAACAACCGCCGAGTGGTGTGAGCGACTCCTGGCCGAGGGCCAGCGCTTTGCCCCGGTGCGAGATCATCTCGAAGTCGTCGCCGACGAGGGCGCGGTGGCTAACGGCTACTTCGTTGATGTCGACCATCCGGACTACGGTCCGATCCGAACCATCGGTTCGCCAATCCGCATGAGTGCCACGCCAACGATTCCCGGCGTTGTCGCACCGCAGCTAGGACAGCACACAGAAGAGGTGCTGCTCGAAGTGGGCTTCACCTGGGAACAGCTGGCCGAGCTCCAAGAACAGGGTGCCTGGTAGTGGGCTCCGGAAAGTAGACATGGAAGAGTTTGCAGGCAAGACAGCGGTCATAACCGGAGGGGCATCGGGGATTGGTTTAGCCGTGGCCCGCCGCCTCGGCCAGGAGGGCGCCAACATCGTCATCGGCGACATCGAAACCGAGGCGCTAGCTCGAGCTTCCGCCGATCTCGACAACGCAGGTATCCCGGTCGAGGCAGTTCACACCGACGTAAGCGACCGCTCCCAAATCACCGCCCTAGCTGACGCCGCCGAGTCTCGCTTTGGCCCCGTGCACTTCCTCCACAACAACGCCGGGGTGACAACCACCGGTCTGGCCGAGGAGATGAGCGACGAACAGTGGGACTGGGTTATGCAGATCAACCTGCTGGCCGTGATCTGGGGCTGTCGCGAATTTCTCACCAGGATGAAGGCCCACGGCGAACCTTCCCACATCGTCAACACCGCCTCGATGNNTGTGCCCGGCGTTTGTCCGAACCGGCATCGCCCGATCGGACCGGAACCAGCCCGATGGCATGGGGGGCTGGGTCGTCGGAGGCTCACAGGCCGCAGCCCAATTCGGCGAGTTCCTTACCGCCGGAGTCGACGGCGGGATCGAGCCTGCAGCCGTCGGCGACGCAGTACTCAACGGGGTTCGTGAAGGGCGACTCTGGATTCTCACTCACCCAGAATCGGGCGATTCGATCGTGGCCCGGGCCAGCGCCATCGCCGGACCTGGCATACCGGCAAACGTTCGCCGCATGGGCCAGTAGAAACCGGCATTCGATCACAGCTAGAACGAGTACAGCCGGAACCAAGCTCGGGAGTTGAAAGTTGCACGTCGTATCGCTAACACCGCTATCGCCGGAAGCTCAACGTCAGATAGAGGCCGTCGATCCTTCGGTGACGCTGACCATGGCCCCTGGCTGGTTCGACGGTGAGATCCGCGAAACCTGGGGCGATCACGTCGCCGATGCCTACCAACGGCCCGGCTCGACCGGAGTGGGCACCACCGAAGAACGAACCGAGCTTCTGTCGACCGCCGAGGTGATCCTTGTCGGGTTTCCGGTTCCGATTGACCTGCGAGCCCGTAGCCCCCACTTGCGGTGGGTTCACCAGACCCCCGCCGGCGCCAACAATCTCCACAACTGCGATATTTGGGGTAGCGATGTAGTGGTGTCCACGTCCCGAGGGCTGGGCAACACCTTGGCCATCGCCGAGTACGTCATCGCTTCGTTCCTGCATTTCGGCCGCGATTTACATCGAGCTCAGGACGACCGTCAGCATGGAAAGTTTCGGCGGGGCCAGTACCGGCCGACGTTGCTGGCAGGCCAGACCGCGTGCGTCGTCGGTGCAGGCGGCATCGGTGCCGAGGTCGGCAGGCTGGCGGCCGCTCTCGGCATGCGAGTTGTCGGAACTCGGCGTTCGGTTCAGGATTCGCTGCCCGAAGGTTTTGCCCACATCGGGCCCCCAGACGAGCTTCACGAGCTGTTGACCCAGTCTCGGTTCGTCGCCGTCTGCTGCCAGTTGACGGCGGAGACCACCGGGCTGATCGGTGCCGCTGAACTAGCGGCGATGCCCGACGATGCGGTTCTGGTTAACGTGGCCCGCGGCGAGGTGGTTGACACCGATGCATTAACCGCGGGACTCGACCGGCTCCGAGGCGTGGCGCTGGACGTCTACACCGGCGAGATGGAGCATCCACCGTCCACCGGACTCTGGCAACATGAGAAGGTGCTGATCACCCCTCACACCTCCGGCGGCGCCGAGGTGCGGCCAGGCCGACCGGTCGAACTGTTCTGCCGCAACCTGGCGGCGCTGATCTCAGGCGACGAGCAGGACAACGTCATCGATTGGCAGCGAGGCTACTAATCATCATCCTTGTCGATTAATCGCGACCAAACCGCCGACTCAAGCGTCATGTAATACGGGGCGGCTTCTCAAGCGCCCCGAGACTAGGGAGCGGTTAGTGAACAGGTCGAGATCGATCGCAGTCGGGATACTTGGATTTTTGGCATTGCTCATTGCGGCGTTCGTATGGTCGATCCCCCGGATGGAGACCGACCTTGAGGGCCGCGCCACACAAGAACTGGCCGCCGCTGGTATCGACGGCATCTCCGTCGAGTTCGATGGCCGCAACGGAACGGCCACTGGCGCTCGCTCCGAAGAGGCAAAGGAGCAACTGGCTCCGCTGCGGGGTGCTCGCTGGGTGCGGGCCGAAGGCGCAGCACCTCCCCCGCTCCCGCCAACCACCACCACCGCTCCCCCACCGTCGCTCGCTGAATTCACAATAACCCGCAACGGCACCTTGAATAGCAGGATGGTTCGCCTTGAGGGGACCGTCGAGACCGAAGCCAGTCGCCGAGCCCTCGTCGATGAAGTGGTGGCTGCCGGGTTTGATGTCGACGATGCTCTCGTTGTCGACGCCAACATCGATGGAACGGGCGTGGCGGCGACGACCCATCTCGTCGGGCCAATCCTCGACGGTTCCGATGATGGCGAGCTGACGCTTGTCGACGGCGTTGCCACCATCTCCGGCCTCGCCTTCGACCCGGTCGAGGCCGAAGAGATCGACGCCGCGATCGAGCAGGCGACACAGGCCGGGCTCACGGTGAACAGTATGGTGACGACTCGGGTGCTTTCTGAAGACGTGCAGATCGTGGCCCTTCAAGAGGAGATCAATCAGATCTTCGAATTGGCTCGAGCCATCGAAGGGCAGAACCCGAGCTTCGAGATCAGCGATGACGGGCTGAGCCCGCAGGCGGTCGAAACCCTCGACAGGGTCATTGTGGCCATGCGCCGGTACCCGCTACCGGCCGCGGACATCGTCGGCCACACCGACTGGCAGGGATCGGGCGAGACCAATCAGGCCCTTAGTGAGACCAGAGCTCAAAGCGTGATGGATCATCTCACCGCTGGCGGCGTCGACAGCAGCCGACTCACGGCTACCGGCGCAGGCGAAAGTGAACCGATTGCCGATAACAACGACGAAGCTGGGCGTGCTCAGAATCGAAGAGTCGACTTTACGGTCAAGAAGAGTGGAGGCTGAGTATGTGGTACGTAATGGGACAGATCGCGCTGCTATTGGCGCTGGCGGTACTGCTGGGGCTACTGGTCGGATGGCTACTGTGGGGCCGGCGCACCAACCGTCCAGAGGTTGAGCGCCAACTACATCGAGAAGAGTCGCTCAACCATGAAGCAAGGCAGGCTGCCTCAGCCAACGAAGCCGATAGCGACACAACCGTGGTGATATTTGGCAACACCGGCAACCGGACAGCCGGTAGTCGGCCACCGATTCAACCTCGGTAGAGCTGGTCGAGGAACGGGTTCCAGAACTTGCCGGATGGGTCATAGCGCTTGGCTAGGGCGACAAAGTCCGCGGCCCTCGCAAACCGGGCCTCAACATCATCGAAGGCGAAGAGCTTGCCCCAGTGAGGTCGCGGCTCGTAGGGCTCCAACGCCGCCTCCACGTCGGGGAGCAGCGCATCGACTTCCTCCGGGTGTTTGTGCCAGGTGAAACCGATGCACAGACAATCACGCTGATAGGCCGGGCTCAACCACAACTCATCGGACGCTGCGGTGCGTATCTCGGTGGCTCGCAGATGTGGCTCGATCCGGTCGCCCATCGCCAACATGGCCTCCAAGGCCTCAACCGCGTGAACCCGGGGAACGAAGTACTCGCTCTGCAGCTCACTGCCTCCACTCGACGGCGGGGCGTCCAGCCTGAAGTGCGGCAATCGATCGCACCACGGGCCAGTGATTCCCGCACGGGGATTGAGACTATGTCCCTCCGGTAAAGCGCTGTCATCAATCCAGGCACCACCGTGAAACGACTCGCAGGCATCGGGTGGATCGGCGTCGAGCCGAACCTTCTGCCAGATCTGGCGAACCGTGGGGTGGCCAAAGTTGGCGATGAGGCAGACGCTGTATGCGCTGGCCATCACCTCATCGAACGCGGCCAGGACGGTTCCCCATGGCGCCTCGGCGTAGACGTCTTGCCGCATCTGGTAGCTCGGTTGCACGTCGAGCTCTAGCCGGGTCACGACGCCGAACGCACCGAGCCCGACGGCGATCGCTGCCAGATCGGGGTTTGAGCGATCGATCCTGATCAGCGAGCCGTCGGCAATGACGAGTTCGACCGCTGAAATCGCGGTGGCCAGAATGCCGTTGCCATCGCCGGAGCCATGTGTGCCGGTGGCCGTGCCCCCACCAACCGAGATGTGCGGCAGCGAGCCCATATTGGCCAGAGCGCATCCCTGCCGCTCAAGCTCTGCGGCCAAGACGCCGTAGGGCGTGCCTGCGGTGACCGTCGCGACCATACGGTGTTTGTCGACGACCACACCCGGCTCAAGCTGGGATAGGAACACCAACGCCCCACCCGGTGAGTCGGCGACCGTGCTGAACGAATGGCGGGTGCCCACCGCCTTCACCCGGTCGTTGACCGCCACCACTTGCTGAAGTTCGGCAACCGAAGTTGGGCGGTGAACCGACTCGGCGGAGTAGACGAAATTGTCGGACCAGTTACTGAGACCGACGGCCACGTCGGGGCCGATTAGACCTTGCGGCGGGGAATGTCGGCGTTCTTCAACATTTCGCCGGTGGCGTCGATAATCCCGGCCTTGGATCCGAGCGACAGTGGATTGGCGGCAAAAAGATCGCCACGGTTGATGGCAACCCACCGGTAGCCATCGACCTTCTTCGCCCGCTTGAAGGCGGCCTTCAGCGAGTTGGGGTCCGCAGCGATAACGATCGATCCCTTGTCGGAAATCAGATCGGCTGCGCCGGAAGGATCTGGGGTTGCGTTGAAGTTGGCCATCGTTGCTGCCAACAGTTCATCATGATCGAGTCGAGCCATGGTCTACTCCTCCTCAGAGGTCAAGATAGCCACTGCCGCTTCAGTGGCGGCGGCAGCCTCGGGGCCGTCGGCCTCCAAGACAGCGGTTGAGCCGGAGCCGGCACCGAGCGCCAACACGCTCATGATGCTGCTGCAATCGGCTTTCTTTGATCCAACGGAGATCGAAAGCTTCGCATCGAAGCTCTTCATCGTCTCCACCAGCACCGCAGCCGGTCGGGCGTGGAGGCCCTGGCTATTGGTGATCACAACTTCACGAGTCTCTATCATCGTTTCCTCCTCGGCGGCTTCGCTCTGTGTCATCTCAGTAGCCTTGCGTTATCTCAGTCATCGTCATCGTCATCGTCAGGGACGGTGGTGAGGTACCGGTGGACCAGCTCAGCATCTGTCGTCGTGGACAGTAGCTCGCATAGCTCTTCGTCTTGCAGCACCTCTGCCAGCTGCGCCAGCACAGCGACGTGATCGTCGCCAACTGCGGCAAGACCAACGACGATTCGAGCTGTGCCTTGCTGCCAGTCAACCCCATCGGGGTACTGGGCAACGGCCAAGCCGGTGCTGGCGATGTATTCTTTGCTCTCAAGAACTCCGTGCGGCAGGGCGACGCCGTTGCCGAGATAGGTCGAGACGACGGTCTCGCGCTGCTTCATGCCATCGACGTAGGGAGCAGATACAGAGCCACGTTCGACGAGACAGCCGCCGACAAACTCGATCGCTTCATCCATCGAATCGGCTCGACACCCAAGATGGATGTCGCTGAGATCCAGGCTAAACGCCGTTCCCTCTTTCGAACTCACAGCGCTGAAACGATCGCTTCGCCGGACTTCAGGTTCGAAACAAGAGCTTTAACTGCCGGGTCGTTCATAAACAGGGTGAACGGCACGACGGCGGCGCCAGGTACCTTCTGCTTGGCCTGAGTAGCGAGGCCCTTGTGAACGACGATCACGTCGGCCTCATCGGTCAACTGACCGACAGG
>JBOEHD010000109.1:0-3284 GCA_050633745.1 Acidimicrobiales bacterium | reverse complement strand
ATCAAGAAAAACGCTCCGAAGCCTCAAGAAGAGGTTGCTGAGGAGACCCCCGCAACGAGTGAGTCAGGGGAGGCTCTGAAGGCCGAACTTGACGACCTGTTGGACGAGATCGATGACGTGTTGGAAACCAACGCAGAAGACTTCGTCAAGAGCTACATCCAAAAGGGCGGCCAGTAGATACTTGCCGTTCTTGCCGTTCGGACTGCGTCCTCACTAAGCAAGTTCTGGCCCTAGGGGGCCACAACTTGGCGTGGCTCGTGTTTTCGCTGTGGCGGGATTCCCGTAGCGCGGGTTGTGATTGCTGTGGTGGGGTACGTGAGGTGGGGCGGGATGGCATAGACTCACGGGCAATATGACGCTTCCGAATTTTGACCCCTCGGGTGACCCGGGACCGAGCTTCGCCGGATTGCTCCGCAAGCTCGGTGACGCTCCGGACTTTCAGGTGCCCACCGATCCGCAGGCTGGCGCCGCCGGCATCGACATAACCCACGGCACCACAATCGTGGCCGCCAGGTTCTCCGAAGGTGTGATCATCGCCGGTGACCGGCGAGCCACCTCCGGCAATCTGATCAGCTACCGCAACATGCGGAAAGTCTTCCCCGCCGACCGCTGGTCCGGGGTGGCGATCGCTGGTGCCGCCGGCCCGGCCGTCGAAATGGTCAGGATGTTCCAACTGCAGCTGGAACACTACGAGAAGGTCGAAGGGCGCCCGCTCTCGCTGGAGGGCAAGGCCAACCAGCTTTCCCAGATGCTGCGTGGCCACCTGCCCGCCGCGATGCAGGGCATGGTGGTAGTCCCACTGTTCGCTGGCTACGACCGGCGTCGAGGTATCGGCCGACTGTTCGCATACGACGTCACCGGCGGCCGCTACGAAGAAGACGACTTTGTCGCATCGGGCTCAGGCAGCCTGTTCGCCAGAACGGTGATCAAGCTCGGCCACCGCGACTCCAACACCAGGGATGAGGCCATCGACCTGATGATTCAGGCGCTGTTCACAGCAGCCGACGACGACTCGGCAACCGGTGGTCCCGACAGCATGCGGGGCATCTACCCAATGGTCTCGGTCATTACCGAAGACGGATACACCGAACTAGAAGAGTCCGATATCGCCGCTCGATTTGAACGAGTGTTGACCGAGTACAGCGAGAGGGACTGAGCAACATGAACATGCCGTTTTATGTAGCGCCCGAACAGATCATGAAGGATCGGGCCGACTTTGCCCAGAAGGGCATTGCCCGAGGTCGCTCCCTGGCTGCCGTCGAGTACGCCGGGGGCGTTCTCATCTGCGCCGAGAACCCGTCACGCAACCTTCGCAAGGTTTCCGAGATCTACGATCGCATCGCCTTCGCCGGTGTCGGTCGGTACAACGAGTACGACCAACTGCGCATCGCAGGTATCCGTCACGCCGACGTGAAGGGTTTCACATACTCCCGCGACGATGTCGACCCTCAGGCCCTGGCTAACCAGTACGCCCAGATGCTCGGTCAGGTCTTCACTCACGAGACCAAACCACTAGAGGTAGAGATTCTGGTGGCCTCCGTTGGCTATGAACGCGACGGCGATCGGATGTTCCACATCCGCTACGACGGCTCGGTCACCGACGAGGACGGCTTCGCGGTTCTCGGTGGCGAAGCGGAGTCGATCCGCGAACGCCTAGCCGCCAGCTACAGCGATGATTTCGACACCGCTGGTTCGCTGAAAGCCGCGGTCGCTGCACTGGTCGGCGACGAGCGAACGCTCACGCCCGACGAGCTCGAGGTCGGCATCCTCGACCGCGAAAGCGACCGACGCTGCTTCAGAAGGCTGGAGAACGGCGAGATAGCAGAGCTATTGGGCTAATTGGCCCGAGGTTTAACGCTGCCATTCACAATGCTGTGATAAAGCGACGTTGTGACGCGTGGCATTGCGATGTGTGACGCTCGGGCTTTGGCGCTGCTAAGCGCCAAAGCAAATATGTGTGCTCGCGTATGCTCGTCCGAGGGCAACTACGGCTAGGTTTGTGGTGTGCACTCGCGTCGCATATATGGAATCGAAACCGAATACGGAGTGACCTGTACCCTTCGGGGACAACGCAGGCTGAGCCCCGATGAAGTGGCCCGCTACCTGTTTCGGCGCGTCGTTTCATGGGGCCGCTCATCGAACGTGTTCCTGGTCAACGGAGCACGGCTCTACCTCGACGTTGGTTCACATCCCGAGTACGCCACCGCCGAATGCGATTCGATCGACGAAGTCGTCGTGCACGACAAGGCCGGTGAGCGGATTCTCGAACAGCTGCTCGACTCGGCTGAGGAACGGCTCCAGGATGAAGGCATCAGGGGCACCGTCCACCTGTTCAAGAACAACACCGACTCGGCAGGCAACTCATATGGCTGCCACGAGAACTACCTCACCACAAGGAACGACGACCTCAGCCACTACGGCGAGGTTCTGATCCCGTTCCTGGTCAGCCGCCAGATCTACGCCGGCGCTGGCAAAGTCTTGCAGACGGCGCGAGGCTCGATGTTCGCCGTGAGCCAGCGAGCGGAACACATCTGGGAAGGCGTCTCGTCGGCCACCACCCGATCCCGGCCCATCATCAACACCCGTGATGAGCCCCACGCTGACGCCGAGCACTATCGGCGCCTGCACGTGATCGTCGGCGATTCGAACATGAGCGAGTACACCACCTTCCTCAAGGTGGGGGCCATGGCTGTACTGCTACGCATGGTCGAAGACCCAGCATGTATCCTGCGAGACCTCACGCTGGAGAACCCGATCAGGGCCATCCGCGAGATCAGCCACGATCTGACGCTCACCCGCCGGGTACGCCTGGCCAATGGGCGTGAAGCCTCAGCGCTCGACATTCAGAGCGAGTATCTGAACCGGGCCCTGCGCTACGAGGAGACCCACGGGTTCCCCGAAGACGAACTCAAGGCGCTTCGCATGTGGGAGCACGTAATGACCCACCTCGAGAGCGACCCGTTGAAGTTGGCCACCGAACTCGACTGGGTGATCAAGTACAACCTGATCGAGGCCTACCGGGCCAAACACGATCTTCCGTTGAGCCACGCCAAGGTTGCATTGCTCGATCTGCAGTATCACGACATCCGCCGCGACAAGGGTCTGTTCTACAAGATCCAAGATCGTGGCCTGGCCGATCGAACCCTCGAAGACAGCCAGATGTACGATGCCATCGACACGCCGCCTCAGACCACCAGGGCCAAGCTGCGGGGGGACTTCATCCGGCGGGCCAAGGAGAAGAAGCGGGACTACACCGTCGACTGGGTCCACCTCAAGCTCAACGA
>JBOEHD010000108.1:0-13254 GCA_050633745.1 Acidimicrobiales bacterium | reverse complement strand
ACGACTCGGCCACCGTGCACGGCTTCCTCGATCGCTACGACCTGCTCGGTGAGTACTTCGTCAACATCGAGGTCAACCACGCCACGCTGTCTGGCCATTCGTTCCATCACGAGGTGGCTTACGCCCTCGACAACGGCATCTTCGGCAGCGTCGACGCCAACCGGGGCGACCCTCAGAACGGGTGGGACACCGACCAGTTCCCCAACTCGGTCGATGAGCTGACCCCGGTTCTGTTCGAGATCTTGCGCAACGGTGGATTCACCTCCGGTGGCTTCAACTTCGACACGAAGCTGCGCCGCCAGAGCCTGGCTCGCGATGACCTGTTCCACGGCCACGTCGGTGGTATCGACACCCTGGCTCAGTCGTTGCTCGGCGCAGCGGCAATGTTGGAGGACGGCAAGCTGGAGAAGTTCCGCGATGATCGCTACGCCGGGTGGAGCGGCCCGCAAGGAACAAAGATCATGGACCGCTCGACCAGCCTGGCGTCACTGGCTGACGAGGCGGTTGCTGCCAACCTCGACCCCAAGCCGGTATCCGGTCGCCAGGAAGCGCTTGAGAATCATGTGAACCACATGATCTGGTCGGCAAAATGAGTGAGCGGCTGGTCGCTGGGGTCGATTCGTCGACCCAGTCAACCAAGGTTGTGCTGCGGCGTTTAGCCGACGGCGAGATCGTTGGCGAGGGTCGAGCGCCCCACCCGGCGACCGAGCCTCCCCGTAGCGAGCAAGACCCGCAGAGCTGGTGGCAGGCCTTGGTGGCGGCCTTCGGCCAGCTCGGATCTGCAGCTGGTGATGTGGTTGCCATATCGGTGTCCGGTCAGCAGCATGGGTTGGTAACGCTGGATGAACAGGGGCAGCCGATCCGGCCGGCCAAGCTGTGGAATGACACCGAGTCGGCCCCCCAGGCCGCTCGGCTTGTCGATCAGCTTGGGGCTGACGGCTGGGCCGGGGCGTGTGGTGTGGTTCCGGTGGCGGCGATCACGGTGACCAAGCTGGCCTGGCTGGCTGAAAACGAACCGGAGTCACTCGATCGGGTGGCGAACATTTTGCTGCCCCACGACTATCTGACGTGGCGGTTGACCGGGCGAGCGGTTACCGACCGGGGTGATGCTTCCGGTACCGGCTGGTGGGACCCCTCAACCGGGGAGTATCGCAGCGACCTCCTGGCTGCGGCGGTGGGCGATCGCGATCTGAGCGCCTGTCTACCTCAGGTGCTCGGCCCGGCCGAGATCGCGGGCACGGTCTCTGGAGCGGCAGCCGCTGAGCTGGGGTTGTCGGGCGAGGTGATCGTCGGGCCCGGCACCGGCGACAACATGGCCGCGGCGCTTGGTCTCGGCCTTCGAAAAGGTGAGGTAGCCATGTCTTTGGGTACCTCCGGCACGGTGTTTGGAATTGGCTACGCGGCGGCCCGGGATACCTCTGGGCTGGTTGCAGGGTTTGCCGACGCAAACGGTGCCTTCCTTCCGCTGGCTTGCACGCTGAACGCCACCAAGGTCACCGACATGATCGCCACAACGCTTGGGGCCGATCATCAAGGACTGGCCGAATTGGCGCTGTCGGCTGCGCCCGGTGCCAACGGTGTGACCGTCGTTCCCTACTTCGACGGAGAACGCACTCCGAATCTCCCGGACGCCACCGGCATGATCACCGGATTGCGACCGGGGACTAGTAGAGCCGATCTGGCCCGAGCGGCCCATGAAGGTGTGCTGTGTAACTTGCTTGCAGCGGCTGATGCCCTGGCGGCCACCGGCGTCGAAGGTAACGGCGAGCTGAGGCTGGTGGGCGGGGGAGCGAAGTCGGCGGCCTATCAGCAGATCCTGGCCGATCTACATCAGGGGCCGATTCGTATCCCGGCTGATGATGAAGCCCCGGCTACGGGAGCGGCGGTGCAGGCGGCGGCGGTCGCCGACGGTGAGTCGATCGATTCGATCATCGATCGTTGGCAGTTGCGCTCTGGTGGTTTTGTTGTCGAACCTAACTCTGATTCTGACCCCGAAATCCGCCGTCGCTACGCCAACGCCGCTGGGGCAGCAGCCGTACTTGCCAGCTGACCATTCGGTTCAGGCCGACCAAAGCCACCCCAGATGGAGCCATGGTGGCCATGCCGGATCTTCGTAAGGCCACCAGGGGCCCGAGCGTCTGTGCGGTGGCGTCGAGGGTGTCGGTGGCGGCTCTTCGCCTCGCATCACAGCGACAATCCAGGTTTCACAGCGTTCAGCGAATAGCCGGATGCGCCTGGCCGTGGTTTGTGGGGCGCGTCCGTAGGCGTAGACGCCACGAGCGACTCGGATCACCCGGCCCCGGGCGAGCTCCCAACGCAAAGCATCGGAGATCACCTTCGACGCCCGGCCCGGCAATCGGTAGCCGTAGTCGGCTAGCACGGCGACCATCTCCGCCACGGTCATGGTGTGCCGACTGCGTATCTGGTCCACCAAAATGAACCTCAAGCCCCGACCCTTAAGCATGTATATGCGACCCGCATCCGCCTCGTCATCCATAGCGCCGACAGTACGCCCGGCCTCTGACACCGAACCGGCCCCGGGGTCGTTCCAGCCCTCTCAAGCAGCCAACCACCCGTCCCCGGCCAACCGCCCGGCGGCCCTCCACCCAGCCGCTCAAAACCAGTTGTCGCTGTGATGCGAACGGTGCAGCCCGCCCAGAGTTGCGGGCGTGAGAACCGCTGGAAGTTGTCGCTGTGATGCGAACGGAGGGTGATAGGGGCGCGGCTGGATGCCGGAGCGTGCTAGTTAGGTGCCAACCCGAGGTGGGCTCGCAGCCGGTTCTTGATCAGCACAGCGTCCCTCGATGGCAGCGAGCGGGCGACATCGTCGGCGAGGATTTTGAGCACAAATAGGCGGGGCCCATCGGCGGCGCTACGTAGCTCCTGGCAGAGGGGATCTACCTCGGCAGGGTCGTCGATTACTCGAGCGGCTGCGAATCCGCAGACGTCAGCCACCGCCGCCAGGTCGATGCCCTGGGCGGTGTGACTCTGCTGCATGCCGGTCTCGCCGAAGTGCTCGTTGTCGAGCACGATTATGTCGAGATTGCCCGGGTAGGCGATAGAAATTGTGGCCAGCGCTCCCATGCCCATCAGCTGCTCGCCGTCACCGGTGATGACCATCACCCGTTTGTCCGGCTGAGCTTGGGCCAGGCCTAAGCCGACCAGAGCGGCGCCGCCCATCGCTCCCCACAGGTAGTAGTTATCGTCGGTGTCGCCTGCGGCATTGACGTCGTATGTCGGCGAGCCGAGACCGGTCACCACCAACGCACCATCTCGCTCGTCTATCAACTGCTGCACCGCCACACGGCGATCGATTCGGCTGGTCACCATGTCTTGCTCCCGAGCAGTCGTTGGCTGAGCAACACCGCGACCTGCTGATCGCCGTCATAAGCCATCCTCACCGCCGCAGCCACCGCGTCAACCGCATCCTCAGCGGTGTCGGCCCGCATCACGCGCAAGCCGATGGCCTCCAGAACCGTCGGCGTGGCTCGACCCATCGGTACCTGCCAAGGGTTGAACTCGCCCCACTCGCCACGCATCGTCACCAGCATCACCAACGGCGTGCGAGTCTGTACCGGCAGCGACAGCATGTTGATGCAGTTGCCGACCCCCGACGACTGCATCAGGACCACCGAACGGGTACCGCCAAGCCAACTACCGACTGCAATTGCAACACCCTCCTCCTCAGTGCTCAGCACATTGCTGATCACGTCGGGATCGTTGTTGAACAGATCGATGAGCGTCGCATGGCCAGCATCGGGGACATACGACGCGTGGGTCACCCCAGCGGCCTTCAGCGTGTCATAGACACGTTTTGGCCAATCGATGCTGTCCTCAGAGGCATCCACGAATCAGGACAGTAGTTGACTACAGCTGAGTTGCCACAGTCCGTTCAACACCCTTGAGCTTGAATTCCTGAGAGGTGAGCGATGTCAGCCGAACATCCGATGTAGCCCGGATCGATGCCGAGCGAGGGAAACCGAGCAGCGGCCCCAGTTCACCGAAGTAGTTGCCAGTAGTGAGGGTCGCCAGGACCGTCTCGCCGCCGTCGGCCAACTCCCGATAGACCTCGACGGTGCCCGACTCGATTTCGTAGACAAAATCGCTCTGGTCTCCCTGACGGAACACGATATCGCCCGCAGCGAACTCGAGTTTCGGAGGTTCCACCGCCTCGTCGTCGGCAGAAGCGGCGCCGCCGGTGGCTGCGGTCGCCATCTCGATCACTCGATCGCAGGCCGGCAGCAGGCGATTGTCGTGTGTCGAAATCACAATGGTCCGACCCGACTCACGCAACCCTCGCAGCAGCGAAATCACCGCTTCGGCGCTGATGAGGTCGAGGTTGGCTGTCGGCTCATCGGCCAACAGCACCGCCGGGTCACCCACCAAACCGCGGGCCACCGCTACCCGCTGTTGCTGTCCGCCGCTCAGCTGCGTCGGTTTGTGATCAACCCTGTCGCTCATGCCGACCTCGGCCAGCAGTTCATCGGCCCGAGCCAGCGCCTCTTTGCGGCCCACACCCGCCACCAGCAGCGGCGCGGCCACGTTCTCCCTGGCATTCAACGATGGGATGAGGTTGAAGCCCTGAAAGACGATGCCGATCGTATTTCGCCTGAAGTCCTGCATCGCTGAGCCGCCAAGCTCCAAGACGTTTACCCCGTCGATCGAAACCGCACCCTCGGTCGCAGGCACCATCCCGCTCAGTACCGAAAGCAGCGTGGTCTTGCCCGAGCCGGAGGGCCCGAGCAGAGCGACCAGCTCGCCCTTGGCTGCGGTCATCGAGAAGCCATCGAGCGGGCGGACGGCATAACCCTCCGACTGGTACTCGACCACCAAGTCCTTGACGTTGACAATCTCTTCGCGGTCTTCACGTTTCTCGGAATCGCTCATCCGAAGGCCTCCGCTGGTGCAGTGTTAGAAACTCGGGACGCCCCGGCGATTCCAGCGACCAGGGCCACCAGCACCGAGCCGATCAGGATTTGCCAGAAAATGCCGCCGGTCACCCGAACGGCCATGGGGAACAGCGGTGCGATGAACCGCTGCAGCACACCGGCCAGCAGGGTGGCGCTCACCGCCATGATGACTCCCTGGGCGATTAGCGACAGTCCGAGGGAGCGGTTGTTGGCTCCGACCGCTTTCAGCACCGCCATATCTCTCGTTCGTTCCAGGGCGGTGATGTAGATGACGGCGGCGATCACGATCAGGGTGATCAACCACAGCAGTACTCGAACCAGTGAAACCGATCCGATCGGACGCTCAAGCGGAACCAGAGCGTCGTCAGCGACCTCTTCAGCGGTCATGACCTTCAGGCCGTCTGGCAGCCCATCCGGTAGCGACGCTGGTGCGCCGTCTACCAGCTTGCCGGTGATGACCTCTCGCCCCGATGCCAGAATTTCCTGGGCGTAGGGGAGCGTGGTGAAGGTGATGGGGACCCCAGCCAAGATGGTGGAGTCTTCGGTCAGCCCAACCACCGTTGCGGTTTGTCCGCCGATGTTCAGCGACTGGCCGATGGTGTGGTCGGAACTAACATCGATCGCTACCTCGTCGGCGGCCTCGGGATGGCGACCCTCGATCAGAGGCGGCTCAGCAGCGAACGACCGCCCGATGATCGCGGCCCGAATGCCATCAACCGATCCCATTCCGATGAGGATCGCGTCGCCGTCGACGGCGGCGAACGCATCGACTGGCAGCGCCGTCGGGCTGGTCAATGGGCCAGTGGAACTCTCCGAAACGACCCAGCTGTGTTCACCACCGGCACTGGCGGTGGCGCTGACCGGTTCGTAACGGAACTGACCGACCAGCCCGCTCATAATAAATAGCAGTGTGAGAATAACTGCCATCAGAACTGCGACGACCAATATCCGCCACTTTCGATACTGCAGGTCGCGCAAGATCAGCGTCAACACTGGACTTTCCCCCTCTTGCCGGATGGGCAACTCGGCGTCGCAAGAATAAGTGGAGGCAGACTCGCGGTCCACCTCAAACGTCTTGTCGGGTAGTTCTGCTCGGACGGCTGCACAGTAGTCACCGGTGACACAAAACCGAGGCTGGACCTCGATCAAGGCCAGTAGCATCGATGTAGACATGATTCGTGACCAGCTAGTAGACGCAGTTGAAAAAGCACTGGAGAAGCTCGGGGTTGACCCGATGCCATCCAACTTCGTGGTTGAGCGGCCAGCCCGCCGCGAGCACGGCGACTGGTCGACAAACGCAGCGCTGGTTTCGGCCAAGGCGGCAGGCAAGAATCCGAGGGAGCTCGGTCAGCAACTGGCCGACTATCTGCTGGAAAACCGGCCCCCGCACGTCGAGGCTATGGATATCGCAGGCCCCGGCTTCGTCAACTTCAAGCTGGCTCCAACCTGGCTCTACGACGTGCTGACCGAAGTCATCGAACAGGGCGAGGAAAACTATGCCCGGCTCGACCTGGGTAAGGGCGCCTCGATCAACGTCGAGTTCGTATCGGCCAACCCGACCGGCCCAATCCATGCTGGCGGCGGACGCTGGGGCGCATACGGCGACTCGGTCGCCCGCATCTTCACCCGCTGCGGATACGCCGCCCACAAAGAGTTCTACATCAACGACCGTGGAGTGCAAACCCAGCTCTTCGGCCAGTCTTTGGTGGCCAGGAAAAATGGCGAAGAGCCACCGGAAAACGGCTACATGGGCGCCTACATAGAAGAGTGGGCAGCTGAGATGCCCGCCGATGTCGACCCGACGGCCTGGGGCAAAGACCGGTCGTTGGCCGACGCCCGCGAGGTTCTCGGCGCCATGAACGTCGAGTTCGATACCTGGTCAAGCGAGACCGCGGTCGTCGAATCCGGAGCGTTGGAAGTAGCGCTGGCTCAGCTGAAAGAAGCCGGTCACGTCTATGAGGCCGACGGAGCCACCTGGCTGCGCACGTCCGACTTCGGCGACGAAAAGGACCGGGTGCTGGTCAAGTCAGACGGCCAAATGTCGTACTTCATGCCGGACATCGCCTACCACCTCGACAAGTTCAACCGGGGCGACCACATCATCGACATCCTGGGCGCCGACCATCACGGCTACGTGCCTCGGATTCGAGCTGCGCTGCTAGCCCTCGGCAAGCCAGCGGAAGCATACGAGGCCATCATCGGCCAAAACGTCAAGCTGATGCGCGACGGCGACGAGGTCAAGATGTCGAAGCGGGCCGGCACCATGGTCGAGATCCGCGACCTGGTCGACGAGGTCGGCCCCGACGTAGCCCGGTTCGCCTATCTGCTGCAGTCGGTCGATTCGGCGCAGACGCTCGACCTTGACCTGCTGACCGCTCAGGCCGCGGAAAACCCGGTCTTCTACGTGCAGTACGCCAATGCCAGGATCCACTCGATCGCCAGGGAGGCGAAAGAGCGTGACATCGAACGGCTCCCCATGGCCGACGTTGATTTCACCGTCCTGACCGAGGAGCGCGAGCTGGAGTTGCTACGGCAACTATCGGCGTTGCCGGAGATCCTCGAGCTGGCCTGCATCGAGCGGGCACCCCACAAGATCACAAACTGGGTCCGGGAGCTGGCCGCGGCGTTCCACGGCTTCTACCGCGACTGCCCGATCCTGCGCAGCGATATTCCCGCCGACGTGCAGCAGGCCCGGCTTTGGTTGGCCGAGGCATCTCGGGTCGGCTTGGCCATCGGCCTCGACCTGCTCGGCGTGAGCGCTCCGGAGCGAATGTGAGCCCCCTTCCCTGGCATCTGCTGCCCTCAACCGCCGCCGTCGGCGAAAACGGCCACCTGACCATCGGTGGCTGCGACATCCTGGACCTGGCCCGCGAGTTCGGAACGCCAGCGTTCATATACGACGAAGACCATCTGCGCGCCCGGTGTCGTGAAGCGGTGGCTGCTTTCGGTTCCCACGCCACATACGCCACAAAGGCTTTTCTCTGTAAGGCCATGGCCAAACTGGCCTACGAAGAGGGCATGGGTCTCGACGTTGCAAGCGGTGGCGAGCTCCACACCTGTTTGGCCGCCGGTGTGCCCGCTGAACGGCTGGTCCTACACGGCAACAACAAGTCGGTTTCCGAGCTGCAGCTAGCCCGCGAAGCAGGAGTTGGCCGCATCGTGATCGACAGCTTCGATGAGCTGAACCGGTTGGAACGGCTGCACGCCGAAGACGGCATCAGCCCCAAGGTGCTACTGCGCATCACCCCGGGTATCAAGGCCGAAACCCACGAGTTCATCGCCACCGGCCAGGACGACTCAAAGTTTGGTTTCACCGTTTCGAGCGGGATCGCCACCACCGCGGTCGAAAAGGCCGCGGCATCATCGGCGGTCGAGCTGGTCGGCATTCACGCCCACATCGGTTCCCAGGTCTTCCGGGTCGACTCGTTCGCCGCCGCGGTTCGTGTGCTCGGTGAGTTCGCCAACCCGTTTCAGCTTCCAGAGCTGGTAGTTGGCGGCGGTCTCGGCGTGGCTTACGTCGAGGGTGAAGAGTCGGCGTCGATCACCCAGTGGGCCCAAATCCTTCGTCGGGCAGCAACCGAAGCCGGCATCACGGCCAAGATCGGTATTGAACCCGGTCGGTCCATCACCGCCGCCGCTGCGGTTACCGTCTACACCGTCGGCACGGTCAAAGACCTCCCGGACATCCGAACCTACGTTTCGGTAGACGGTGGCATGAGCGACAATCCTCGGCCGGTGCTCTACGGCTCGGGCTACGAAGCGTTCCTGCCCCGTACCGTTACCGCCGATCGCACAAAACAGGTTCGAATCGTTGGCAAGCATTGCGAATCAGGGGATCTGCTGGTCCGCGAAGCCAAGATCCCGGCCGATCTCACCGTCGGCGATCTGCTGGCGACCCCGGTGACCGGGGCCTACGGCCATTCGATGGGCTCGAACTACAACAAGCTGCCTCGACCGCCGGTGGTGTTCTGCAAAGACGGCGACGCCCGGCTGGTAGTCCGCCGAGAAACCTACGACGATCTGCTCAACACCGACGTCGGCTAGCGAGCCGGTACCGGCCCGGCCACAACTGTCGTGGCCGGACCGGATCAGCTTTGAGGCGTTAGATAGCCGTCTCGCAATTTAGAAGCTCGTTCGCTCCCGGTCCGCCGACGCAGTAGTCGTCATTGCCTCCAGGGGGGAAAGGTGGTTCGACCCCAAATGGCGGGTCCCCGTCAATTACGTCGTTGCCACCGCCACCGAATATACGATCGCTACCGAAGTTGCCGACCATGGTGTCGTTGCCGGCATCGCCGAACATCTTGTCATCGAGCGGTCCTCCGAACATGACGTCGTCACCGGGACCGCCCCGCATGATGTCGTTGCCGCCGAAACCGATCATAAAGTCGGTGCCGTTTCCGCCCATCATGTTGTCATCGCCGCCAAGGCCGATCAGCGTGTCATCGCCAGGACCGCCGATCAAAGTGTCGTCATTGTCGCCATTGCTTGGCGCAAACGGGGGCAGGTCGCCACCGTCGCCAATGAGGAGGTCGTCGTCGGCGCCACCGTTGAGGAGGTCGTTTCCTCCCTCACCACAAATGATGTCGTTGCCTCCGAAGCCGAAGATCCGATCTCGGGCGGCGCTTCCGACGATCACATCGTCTCCCGGGGTGCCCTTGATGAGCCCGGAGCCAACTATGGTCGCAGGCACTTCCTCCCCCGGAGGCCCACACATTTCTGTGTGTTCGTCGCCGCTGGCCGGTGTGGCTGCCATAGCTGTGGCCACTAAGGCCATAAACGCTAGTACTGATAGATACCGTTTCATGATTGCCCTCCGTGCGCTGCGCAACGGGCGACGCCCGTTTTGGTCGCAACTACTGGCCATAATTCGACGGTCGCAGAGTCCTGTCTATGGAAAAAAGTACTCAATTCCTTTATGAGATAGCCAGCAATGCATTCATCTTCGAATAGGCCCGCTCGTCCCGCTCGGTACTAGTCCTGCACCACTACCTCCTGCCGAAACGCCCGCTTGCACCCTGTTCGCCAGCGAAAACCACCGAGGTTCGGCTGCTTTGACGATTAATGGGTCCCGGTAGGTGGTCGGGGCCAATACAGTCTGTAACCGTGAGCGAATCCTCTGATCAAGCAGTGGTAACAGTCGGACTTCTCGGGTGTGGGATAGTTGGCGCCCAACTTGTGCAACTCATCGGTGAACGGTCGTCGGCCATCGCCGTGCAAACCGGGGTTGAACTCCGGATCGGGCGCATCGCGGTGCGCAGCACAAGTAAAGATCGGGGTCTCCCGATTGACGAGTCGCTGCTGACAACCGACGCCGAGGCGCTGGTCAACGATCCCGACATCGACGTCATCGTCGAGGTAATCGGTGGCATCGAACCGGCCCGCTCGCTGATCCTTACCGCCCTCAAAAACGGCAAACCGGTCATCACCGCCAACAAAGAACTGTTGGCCAACGTCGGCGCCGAACTGTACGCCGCAGCCGCAGGCAACGGGGTAGACCTACTGTTCGAAGCCGCAGCCGCTGGAGCGATCCCGATCGTGCGCCCACTTCGAGAGTCGCTGCTAGGCGAAGACATTCGCCGGGTAATGGGCATCGTCAACGGCACCACTAACTACATCCTCACCAGGATGACCGACGACGGTGTGTCTTACAGCGACGCCCTCAGCGAAGCGCAGCGACTCGGTTACGCCGAGCGCGACCCGACCGCTGACGTTGAGGGCTACGACGCCGGGGCGAAGGCCGCCATCATGGCCTCGATCGCCTTCGGGGCCAACGTGGTAGCAGGCGACGTCTATCACGAAGGCATCTCGGCCATCACCCAGGGCGACATAGAATTCGCTCGCCAGTTCGAATACACCATCAAGCTGCTGGCGATCACCGAACTCTTCCCGGCTGAAGACCCGGATGGTCAGGCCGAAATCGGTGTCAGGGTTTACCCAGCCATGGTGCCGAACGATCATCCGCTGGCTTCGGTCCGAGGCAGCTTCAACGCAGTCTTTGTCGAAGGCGAGGCGGCAGGGGAGATGATGTTCTACGGCCGCGGTGCAGGCGGTCTGCCAACGGCTAGCGCGGTGCTTGGCGATCTGGTCGATGCGGCAACCAACCTCCGACGGGGAACCCATCGGCCCGTTCCGTTCGGACCACGAGCCAAGATTCGCTCGATCGACGGGTTGGAGAGCGCCTACTACGTGGGGGTTACCGTGCTCGACAGCCCGGGAGTCCTGTCGACGGTGGCTGGCGTGTTTGGGGAGAACAACGTCTCGATCCGAGCCATGCAGCAGCAGGGTTCAGGTGAAGCGGCCACCGTGGCGTTTATCACCCACACCGCAAACGAGCGCGATGTGCAGGCCACCCTTACCGGACTGCGCGGCCTCGATGAGGTCAGCGACATCCACAGCGTGCTGCGGGTCATAGGCTCGTGACCATCGGGTACGTTTCGACCCGGAACCCAGACCCGGCTGCCGAGCCGCTGGGATTCGGTGATGTACTCCTGGCTGGGCTGGCTCCCGATGGCGGGCTTTACTGTCCAACCGAGATCCCCGAACTGCCGACGATCACCGCCGACACGTCATATGTCGATGCTGCGGTGGCGATCATGGCGCCGTTCACCGCCGGAACGTTCTCAGCCGATGAGCTGGCCGAGATGGCTACCGAGGCCTACCGAAGCTTCCGCCATGACGATGTCTGTCCGGTGGCCGAACTGGGTGGCCATCAGTATCTGCTCGACCTGACCAAGGGTCCGACCCTGGCGTTCAAGGACGTGGCTCTGCAGATGGTCGGCCGCATGCTTGAGACCGAACTGGATCGGCGGGGCAAACGGGTAACCGTGATCGGTGCCACCTCCGGCGATACCGGCTCGGCGGCCATCGAGGCATTGGCCAACTGCTCCAATATCGATGTGCTGATCATGCATCCGCTCGACCGGGTGTCGGAGATCCAGCGTCGCCAGATGACCACGGTCACCGCTCCCAACATCCACAACGTGGCCATCGAGGGTAACTTCGATGACTGCCAGGATTTGGTGAAGGCGGCCTTCGGAAGCCAGGGGCTGCGAAACGACGTCGAGCTGGCGGCGGTCAACTCGATCAACTGGGCCAGGGTGATGTGTCAGATCGTGTACTACGTCACCTCGGCCAGAGCGGTTAGTCCCGACGGCGCCCCGGTTTCGTACTCGGTGCCGACGGGGAACTTTGGCAACATCCTGTCCGGCTGGTACGCCAAGCGCATGGGCCTAGCGGTCGACCGGCTGGTGGTGGCCAGCAATCGTAACGACGTGCTGACCCGCTTCTTTGAAACCGGATCGCTGGAGATTCACGGCGTCAGCCCCTCGCTCAGCCCCAGCATGGACATTCAAGTCTCATCGAACTTTGAACGGCTGCTTTGGGAGTCAAGCGGCCGCGATGGCGCTGCTGTGGCCGAGTTGTTGTCCGAGCTCCGGGCCGCCGGTCGAGTCGATGTGCCAGAAGGCTGGCATCGTTCAATTCTGGCCGAGTTCGACGCGACGCGGCTCGACGACGACGGCACATTGCAGCAGATCCGGACTACCTATGAGTCGACCGAGATTCTCGTCGATCCCCACACCGCCATCGGTCTCGATGCGGCCAGGAACGCTGATCCGGATACGCCGATGATCACGCTGGCCACCGCCGATCCAGCAAAATTCCCAGACGCGGTTGAAAAGGCCGTCGGGTTGCGGCCGCAGCTGCCGGCCCATATGTCGGAGATTTTGACTAAAACTGAACGGTTCGAGCCGATGGCCAACGACCTCGACCAGGTCTCAGACAAGATCCGTTCCATCAGCCTTTGATCGCCGTTTAAGGCGAATTGACCCGGCGCTGATCTGATGACTGGTTCTGTCGCGCCGATTTCTTGGTAGCATCGTCACTAGAGGTCCGGGGTGGTACGGGTCTCGCCATCGGGCGAGCTTCTCTCTGGCATATCAGTGCCTTCCACCGATATTGCCTTCCTTGGCATTCCTTCCATGGACGAAGCTCCACCGTCGAGCATCCCCTCGGGACCTTCTCTGTTCTGCCATCCCCCTTTCCTATTTCCTTTCCTATATCACTGAGGAGCCTCTCGTGAGCGACCAGCTGATCGTTGAGCGCGAAGGTCTTGCTAAAAAAGACAAGAGCGAACTGCAAGCCATAGTGTCAGCGCTCGGCGGCACGTCGAGCGCCCGGATGCGTAAGTCCGATCTGATCGATCAGATCCTNNGAGCGAACTGCAAGCCATCGTTTCTGCGCTTGGAGGCACGTCGAGTGCCCGCATGCGCAAGTCTGACCTGATCGACAAGATCCTTGAACTGTCTGGCGCTGCGCCCGCCAGCGGAGACGCCGAGCAGGCCGA